>CAIWEX010001045.1 GCA_903911795.1 uncultured Schlesneria sp. | reverse complement strand
TTCCCGTGGAATCCGTTAAGACCTTGCTGGAAATTCTGCCGCAAGTCGGCCGACTGGAATGGATCGGACTTCGCTCAGAACGCCTGGGCGAGATCGCCATTGTGAATGAGGCAACTGTCGTTGCAGAGCGAGGAATTGCCGGGGACCACAAGGTCAAGGGACGTGCAGGATCAAAACGCCAGGTCACTCTGATTCAGCAGGAACATCTCGTGGCCGTTGCCGGAATGCTGCATCGTGATCAGGTCCTTCCGGAACTTGTCCGCAGGAACCTTGTCATTTCAGGCATCAATCTGCTGGCCTTGAAAGGAAAACAATTTCGCATCGGTGACGTGGTTCTGGAGTTCAGCGGCCCCTGCGAACCCTGCTCACGTATGGAATGGGTCCTGGGTGCGGGTGGCTACAACGCGATGCGAGGTCACGGCGGCATCACTGCCAAGGTTCTGGGCGGTGGGACAATTCGAATTGGCGATGCGGTCCAGATGCATCTGCCGACTGAAGACAAACCTGAAGCCTGAGTGTTTGTCTCTACTGAGAACGCTGTGGATTGGTGCAACTTCGTGTACGCTGAAGGCGGCTGAAGGCCAATACGAATCTGACGAAAGTAGTTCGAGTCTCGTCAACGATAAGACAATCATAAGAAAAAAGCCCGGTGCTTTTCAGCACCGGGCTTGTTCAATTGGCAGGGCAATTACTTGCCGGCAGCCAGAGCTTGTTGAGCGGCGGCCAGGCGAGCCACGGGGACTCGACGTGGTGAGCAACTCACGTAGTTCAGGCCAATGTCGTGGCAGAACATGACCGACGCTGGATCGCCGCCGTGTTCACCACAGATACCGATCTTGAGATCAGGTCGCGTTGAACGACCGCGATCGACACCGATTCGCATGACGTCCCCAACACCTTCCTGATCGATCGTCTGGAACGGATCGTTCGGGATGATGTCGTTTTCACGGTAAAATCCGATGAACGGACCGTAGTCGTCACGGCTGATGGCCAGCGTCGTCTGTGTCAGGTCGTTTGTACCGAAGCTGAAGAACTCAGCAGCGGTTGCGATCTGGTCGGCGCGAACGGCAGCTCGCGGGACTTCGATCATCGTGCCGACCAGGTATTCGAGCGTCACACCTGTTTCGGCGAAGACCGCTTCGGCAGTGGACCGAATGATCTTTTCCTGGTGCTTGAACTCGGCAAGGAACCCGGCGAGCGGGACCATGACTTCAGGAACAACGCTGATTCCTTCCTTCTTCACCAGCACAGCAGCTTCGAAAATTGCTCGAGCTTGCATAGCGGTGATTTCTGGATAGACGATCCCCAGCCGGCAACCACGGTGACCGAGCATTGGATTGGCTTCGTGAAGCTCACCGACGCGACGCTTTACAGCATCAACGGTGCTGCTCGTCCACGAGGCCAGCTTGTCTGCCAGGTCTGGTTGTTCTTCCAGGTGTCGATCCGACAGGAACTCGTGCAGCGGGGGGTCGAGCAGGCGGATCGTCACGGGACGACCGTTCATGCTGCGGAAGAGTCCGGCAAAGTCAGCTCGCTGGAATGGCAGCAGCTTGGCCAGTGCTTCTTCGCGAGTTTCCTTGGTTTCGGCGACGATCATGTGACGGATTTCGTCCAAGTGATCGAAGAACATGTGCTCAGTACGGCACAGGCCGATCCCTTCAGCACCGAACGCCACAGCTTCGTCTGCTTGACCTGGCGTATCGGCGTTGGTGCGAACTCGCAGCTTGCGGAACTTGTCGACCCAGCCCATCAATTGAGCGTAGCGGCGATAGGTTTCCGATTCTTCTGGCTTCAGAGTCTTGTTGACCAGCACCTGAATGACTTCGCTGGCCTTGGTCTGAACCTTGCCTTCGAAGACTTCCCCGGTGAAACCGTCCATGCTGATGAAGTCGCCTGCCTTCAGGGTCTTGCCAGCAACAGTCACGGTCCCAGCCGAGTAATCGACGTCGATGGCCGAGCAACCGACGATACAGGCCTTACCCATCTGACGGCTGACGAGTGCCGCGTGTGAACTGGCACCACCGGTGGCGGTCAGAATCCCCTTGGCAGCCTTCATCCCGCGGAGGTCTTCCGGGCTAGTTTCCTTTCGGACCAGGATGATGTCGGTGTTGGGGTTCTTTTCGTGGAACTTTTCAGCTTCGTCGGCGAACAGGCAGATGATCCCTGATGCAGCGCCGGGACCAGCGTTAATCCCCTTGGCCAGGAATCGGCCTTCCTTGGTGGCGAGGTTCTTGGCGGCAGGATCGAAGATCGGCTGCAGCAATTGAGCCAAGTCGTCCGCTGGAATACGTCGCTTCTGCAACGCTTCGGCTTCGGTGATCAAGCCTTCGTTGACCAGATCGACAGCGATACGAACAGCGGCAAAACCGGTTCGCTTCGCATTTCGGGTCTGCAGCATGTAGACCTTGTTTCGCTGAATCGTGAACTCGATGTCCTGCACTTCTTTGTAGTGCTTTTCGAGCTTCTTGCCGATTTCGTTGAGTTGAGCATACGAAGCAGGCATGTCGGACGCCAAGGTTTCTTCAATACGCTTTGGCGTACGAATCCCGGCGACAACGTCTTCGCCCTGAGCATTGATCAGGTAATCGCCGCAGAAGCCAGGAGTACCGAGAGCACAGTCGCGGGTCAGGCCCACGCCGGTTGCACAGTCATCACCCAGGTTTCCGAAGACCATCGCCTGAACGTTCGCTGCCGTACCCCATTCGTGAGGAATGCCGTACGTACGACGGTAAACGCTTGCACGATCGTTCATCCAACTACCGAACACCGCACCAATGGCACCCCAGACCTGCTCCATTGGATCAGTCGGGAAGTCTTTGCCAGCACGGGACTTAATCAGTTGCTTGAATTCAGCAACCAGCTCCTTCAGGGCCTTGACGGAGAGGGCCGAATCTTCGGTGACCCCTTCGTGTTCACGCTTGTGTTCGAGGGCGACTTCAAACGGGTCCCCTTCGGTTTTGTCTTTTGGCTTCAGTTCGAGTACGACGTCGCCGTACATCTGAACGAAACGACGATAGCTGTCCCAGGCCGAACGTTCGTTGCCAGTTTGCTTGGCCAGAGCTTCGACGGTCGTGTCGTTCAAGCCGATATTCAGAACCGTGTCCATCATCCCGGGCATCGATTCGCGAGCACCTGAGCGGCACGAGAAGAGCAGGGGATTGGTGGCGGAACCAAATTCGGCACCCATCACCTTTTCGACTTTACGGAGCGAATCGAGAACTTGTTGCTTCAGTTCCGGGGGGAATGTCCGGTTGTTGGCATAGTAATAGGTGCAGACTTCGGTGGTCAGCGTGAATCCGGCAGGAACAGGCAGACCAATTCGCACCATTTCAGCCAGGTTGGCACCTTTGCCCCCAAGCAGGGTCTTCATGGTGGCATTACCGTCGGCCACACCATCGCCGAAGTAGTAGACGTATTGAGTCATGCGCAGTCCTTCCAAACCGGTTGCGAGGCAACCACAAAAATAAGGGTTCGATCGGCAATTGGTGACGCCGACCAGTCAAGGGAAGCTCGGGGCGAACAATCAGCGCCCGAGAGAAATCCACTCGTTCACGACGGCGGAAAGTAGCGTTTATACGGCGGAACTTCAAGCGTACGCCGATAACGTGGATACGTTACTATCGCTTAATCCGAAGAAAGCGAGAACTTCGCAGGCAAGCTCGAAGCTGTCGGGATTGCCGGATCGCCAAGAAGTTCGAATCGACGGGACTGAAATTCGTCGATGACGGCTGGGTGGCGGGGTCAGTGGCCCCTGTGAACGGCGGACACGGTCACATCAAGGATTCGGGGCCTTCCGCGAAGCCTTCAGGCCCGGCCACCCCTCTGCCAACGGCTTCACTTGAATACGGATCGAATCTTACTGATGTCCGAAGTGCTCGTTTGATCGCAATTGCTTTCGGGTGATGATGATGCAACAATAGTCTTAAGCCAGCAAGACTGACCCCGCCCGCTCTCCCGCCACACGTTCCTGCCGTAAAAAGGTCGCCGGATGTTGCTTCCACGACGCCATATATTCGACTCGCTGCAGACTTCGATCGCTTTCAGCATTGGAGTTCTGGCAGTTCTCAGCGGAATTCTCAGTGCTGCAGAACCAGTACCTGCTGAACATCTGGAATTCTTTGAAAAGCAGGTCCGGCCGCTGCTGGTCCAGCACTGTCAGGAATGCCATGGATCGAAAAAACAAGAGGCTGGTTTGCGGCTGGATAGTCGCCGCGGATTCCATAAGGGGACAGATTCCGGCCCCGTGATCATTGCGGGGAATACGGACGGCAGCCGTCTGATCCAGGTGTTGAATTATCTTCCCAACGAAACGCAGATGCCCCCGAAGGGAAAACTTCCCGCGGAACAAATCGCGATCATTCGCAAGTGGGTCGAACTGGGATCACCTTGGCCAGAAGATCCCGCGGGGAGTGTCAGTCTCGAAGATGCCGCGAAAACGCACTGGGCATTTCAGCCCGTCAAGCGGACGCCCGTGCCTGTCGTCCAACCGGACGGACGGACACCGGTCGACGCCTTTATCCTGTCAGCCTTGGGATCGAAGGGCTTGAAACTTTCCGACGCCGCGGATCGCTACACGTTTATCCGCCGCGTGACACTCGATCTGTGGGGGATTCCGCCGACGATTGAAGATGTCCGCGAATTTGAATCTGATGCTTCTCCAGACGCCACCGAAAAACTGCTCGACCGACTGCTCGCATCCCCCCTTTACGGTCAACGCTGGGCCAGGCACTGGCTGGACGTAGCCCGCTATGCCGACAGCAAGGGGTATGTTTTTACGGCAGAACCTCGCTATCCCTACTCGTATACGTATCGCGATTACGTCGTTGATGCATTCAACGCAGATAAACCGTTCGACGAATTTGTCATTGAGCAACTCGCTGCTGACGCTGTCGTCGAGGCCAATGATCCGCGATTGGCAGCCCTGGGATTTCTAACGGTCGGCCGACGCTATCTGAACAACAACCACGACATCATCGACGATCGGATCGACGTTGTTTCTCGAGGACTGCTCGGGCTGACGGTCGGTTGTGCCCGTTGCCATGACCACAAATTCGACCCGGTTCCCACCGAGGACTATTATTCACTGTTCGGAATCTTCGCATCATCTGTCGAACCCGATGAGTTACCGATCATCGGGTCTCCTAAGGAAGCAGCGGCCTACGCCGAGTTCCAAAAGGAACTGACCATTCGCGAGAAAGCGGTCACAGATTATGAAGCCGAGAGTCTTGCGAAGTTGATGGACGAACTTCGCTCACGCTCGGGGGACTGTCTGTTGACGGTGGCTCGCGACAACCAGAACTGGGTAAAACTTCCCGCTGTTTTCACGGGCAAGAATGAGCCTCGTCGACAGCTTGTCGACCGCTGGAAAGGGTATCTGGAACGTACAGCCAAAGAGGATCACCGCGTCTTTTCTCCGTGGCATCAGTTGAGCAAGGTCGTCCCCGAAGAATTTCCTACGCACGTCACAAAACTGATTGACCGCTGGAAGTCTGTCGAAGGGAAAGCTGACGCCGAAAAGATCAACCCACTGATCCGCAATGCAATCATAGGGATGCCCCCCAAATCGCTGCCTGAACTCGCCCGATTGTATGGAGACACTTTCAACCAGGTAATCAGCCAGTGGGATACCCTGCGAAAAGAAACCCCCGATGCCAAGTCCCTGGCCGAAGCCGGTGCCGAGGAATTGCGTGTTGTACTTTACGGTGAGGGATCGCCGGCCATTGTCACGATGGACGAGGCACGTCGACTGGTCGGACGCGACGTTCGCGACAAGGTCACGGAACTCAAACGAAAAGTAGACAATCTCAAAGTCACCTCACCCGGCGCCCCTCCACGAGCGATGGTCCTGCGTGATGGATCGCCTCAGAACTCGCCCGTGCTAATTCGAGGTAACCCAGGTCGCCCTGGAAAGCAGGTCCCTCGCCAGTTTCTGCAAGTGGTTGCCGGTCCAGACCGGAAACCGTATTCCAAGGGAAGCGGTCGTCTGGAACTGGCTCAATCGATTGTCGACCGAAAAAACCCACTGACATCGCGGGTCATCACAAATCGGATCTGGCAACATCATTTCGGTACGGGATTAGTCCCGACACCCAGTGACTTTGGGACACGAGGCTTACCCCCGTCGAATCCTGAACTCCTCGATTGGCTCTCCAGCCAGTTGATGGATGGGGGATGGAGCTTGAAGCGGATGCATCGACTGGTCCTGTCGTCTGCCGTCTACCGGCAGTCGTCAAAAGAAAATGGACAGGCTCGCGGAATTGACCCGGAAAATCGGCTGTTATGGCGAATGCCTCGCTTGCGGATCGACTTTGAAGAGATGCGAGATTCGATTCTGGCCGCTTCCGATCGCCTGGATCTTTCCCTGGGGGGACGACCGTTCGATGACCTGATGAATACGAAAAACTCACGCCGGACCATCTATGCCATGGTCAATCGCAACGACTTGCCGGGGGTCTTTCGTGCGTTCGACTTCGCAGACGTTGATGCCAGTGCTCCAGATCGCCCCAGTACAACGGTCCCTCAACAGGCCTTGTTTGCGATGAATTCCCCGTTCGTGATCGAACAAGCTCGACAGATTTCCGCGGAAGGCCAGCGCGGTGCGACCGATGATCCGGGACGCTTGTCGGCGATCTATCGAAAAATATTCGCCCGCGAACCATCGTCGGAAGAACGAGAGATCGGCCTGCGCTACTTGCGCGAAGCATTAACAACGCCAACAGAAAAACAATCCCCGTGGGACCGCCTGACCCAGACACTCTTGTTGACCAATGAGTTCTGGTTCGCGGACTGACCCAGCCCTTGTATCCCGAAGGCCCGTACGTCCAGCGAAAGAACGGAGAGAATGATGAATATTCCACTGACTCGCGAACTTCAGCAGCATTTATCACTTCCCTCAACCCGACGTGAATTTCTGAACCGGGCGGGAACGGGCCTGGGAAGTCTGGGCCTGGCGAGTTTGCTGGGGCAGGGCAGCAGTTTACAAGCGGCACCGGGCGGCCTGTCTCCGATGACACCTCGCCCGGCACAATATGCCGCGAAAGCGAAGCACGTCATCCACATCTTTCTCAACGGTGGCCCTTCGCACGTCGACACGTTCGACCCGAAACCTTCGCTGACGAAGTACAACGGCCAGGCTCTACCCACGACGAACTTGCCGACAGAGCGAAAGACCGGCGCCGCGATGGCGTCGCCGTTTAAGTTCGCAAAGTATGGCGAAAGCGGGATTGAAGTCAGCGAGTTGTTTCAGCACACGGCCCGGCACATCGACGATATCTGCGTCATCCGCTCGATGCATGCCGAAGTTCCTAATCACGAACCTTCGCTGATGCTGATGAATTGCGGCGACGGACGGTTGCCTCGCCCAAGCTTTGGGTCGTGGGTCACATACGGGATGGGGACCGAGAACCAGAACCTCCCCGGATTTATCGCGATGTGCCCGAATGGATTGCCAATCACAGGGGCACAGAACTGGCGTTCATCGTTTCTTCCCGGGGTTTACCAGGGGACCTACATCGATACTCGCCACAAACAGATCGAAAAGCTGATCGAAAATATTCGTAATGACCAGATAGGGAGCGGAGAACAACGACGACAGTTGAATCTGCTTCAGGAATTAAACCGGCGACACGCCGACCAGCGCAGCAACGATGCAGCCCTGGAAACAAGGATTCACTCCTTCGAACTCGCCTACAGAATGCAGATGGAGGCGACGGATGCCTTCAATATCGAGCAGGAACCAAAGCATGTGCTTGAAGCCTATGGAAACAGCGTGCAGTCGCGACAACTGCTGATCGCTCGCCGCCTGATCGAACGAGGCGTCCGGTTTGTGCAGTTGTGGCACGGCGAAGGGCAACCGTGGGACAATCACGACGATCTGGAAGTAAACCACCGTCGACTGGCTGGCGAATGCGACCGCGCGATTGGTGCCCTGCTGACGGATCTGAAAGAACGAGGATTACTCGACGAAACCCTCGTCCTGTGGGGGGGCGAGTTCGGCCGGACGCCCGTTGTAGAGCTGCCAACTCCCGGTGCCAATGCTGGGAAAATCAACGGCCGCGACCACAACCACCACGGCTTTACCTGCTGGCTGGCGGGTGGGGGAGTGAAG
>CAIWEX010001044.1 GCA_903911795.1 uncultured Schlesneria sp. | reverse complement strand
GAAATTCGTGACCTTAGGTGGACCATCCCGCGTTGGCATCGCAACTCCCCAGGAACGCCAGCTTAGAAATTGTACGAGGCTTCGGTAACCGTATCGCGGACAACAGCAGACAGGTGCAGTCAATTCGCCGGGCCGAGTTCCTTAAGTGTTCCGCAGCACTCACAGGCTGGCAGCAAGGCATGCCGGATGTGATGGCAGGACGGGCACTCCTCAAACAGCGACGTTGCACAGCAGGGGCAAGTATATTTCTCATCTGCGGCCCCGCTTAATTGCTGCGGAATCTGCAACCGTTTCAGCGACTTGCGATTCCAAAACAGGAATTTCAATGGCCCGCGACGAATCGGGTAATCGCAGATCGGGCACAGAAACGATTGATAGGCGTCCCGATATTGTCGAAGAAGCCACTGGCGATTCGGCTGCGATACCAACCGGATCAGCCCCCACAGAAGTGCCCCCACGACAATCAGCCCGGTCGCGACAAGCGGATAAATCAGCATGTCGAGCGGGAAGTATGAATGCAGCAGCACAATCACCTTCAGGATGACGGCTCCCCCGAACGCCTGGACGAACGGAAGCCAGCGACTTTGACGCGATCTGTAAAATCCGTACCCGCTCGCGATGATCAATGGAATCAGAACCAATAACTGCATGCATCCCAGAAAGAACTGGTGGCGATTCATCAGTTGCGTGTACTCGACCTGAATCTTGGATTGGTGCTGTCTTAACTCGGTCTGTGTATCTTCCAGTGCATCGTGCAGGCTCGCTTCTTTACGTGTCAGTTCAGCGAGTTCCGATTGGAGTTCCAGGCCCGCCTGCTGGTTCTTCAGGAACAGGATCTGTGCGTCATCCAACGCCTGCTGTTCTGACGGCGACAGTTCTTTTTGCTTGGCAATCGCCAGCTTCCGGAACTCCTGCAACTGACTCCATGTCTGCTGTGCGGTCGTCGTGATTTCACGTAATTCGGTCTGGTTGACTCGCTTGGCTCGCGACAGTCGCTGCAACTTTCCGATCTCGGCATTGATGGCATCGACCTTGGCCTGAACTGGAGCAGCCGCCGATTGCGCTTCCAACTCCTGATAATCAGGTCCGGCGAGCCGCCAAATGTCGTCGGTAAGAAATCCGATCGTCTGATAGACAAGGATGAACAGTAGAATCGTGCAGAATCGAATCGAAAATCGATGCCACCAGGGCCCCTGATTTTTCACACCAGCAGTCGTAGTTGTCATGGACATTGCAAGGCTCCGAGAGACAGTTGGAGTGAACCACGCGAGTTTCGTTTGCCAATCTTCACCAAGGCGAAAATGGATCCGCATTATCACTCGAAAATCTGTCGTTTTTCTGAAAACAGGAAAAAATCACGGAATGTAAAACGTCGGCCGACCGGCAAAGTCGGTCATGACCAGCGCGGACTTGGTCCGTCCTCCATGAAAAGTATAAATCTCACCTTTCGGTTCATCACTATTTGTACGTCGCCCATTCTCAGCACCGCAACTTTGCTCAGTGATGGAATCTCTGGTGTTGGGGAACCGGCTTGCAGTAGACTGGTGTTTGGGAAAGTCGCTGGTCGAATCGCATGTGCGGAGTACGCGGGTATCAAGGCGTTGCGTGCAGATTGGTCAATCTGGCTTGGAGACGATTAGAGCATCCCCCCTTTCACAGAGACAGGTCGAAGTTGCTGTACTGTGCAAGTCGAAATGAGATGTCGTTCGGAATCGATTCGTGAAATACTTCTGATCGATTTCTCACGGAAGGCCCAGGTATGTCATTAGAGCCGGTTAGTACCGAAAGTGACCTTGAGGACGATCTCAAAGCGATCGATGCGATGCTTCGTCGATCGTATTCTCCCGCAAAATGCGTTCGTTGCGGTAAACAATGTCGAACGGCATTGGGCATTCAGATTGAACATTCGAAGTTCTACGCTACCGTTCCTGTGATGGTTTGCGATCCATGCTCGCACGAAGCGCCGTTCCACGTCACCTCGGAGATCGGCATTCGAAAAAAGCTTTTGACAATATTCAATGCCTTGCGCAATCGTTTTCGAACGCGATCACAAGAGGGACAACTTGATGCCTCGGGAGATTCCGAACTGCTCAGACGCCTGTTTCAAAACATTCCGGAATATCGAACGCTTTTACAGCATTTTCCACAGATATCAATTCGCTGCACGGCAAATCAGGTTCTCAGATTCTATGCCAGCAATGAAGAGGCGGATCGTTTCCTCAGTTGCTTTCACAGGAGAGATGTCATCCAGTGGTGCTTCAGCCTGGAAGAATGGTCGAGGGGAGGGATGTCGGAACAACTGGTTACCTCGTATGTCGAAATCGTTCGCCGGAGAATTCAAGCCGAGGTTGACGACAGCAAAATCGCGTATCCTCTCATCGTCCAGGTCTCGTTCGTTCTCTTACCAGAGCGACGAATTGAGTTCGATGTTCAGGTCTTATCCGAGTTTGAATCGCAGGCCAAACAAGTTGAAAATCAACTGCTCAAATGCCTTCAGACGATTCCATGCTGGCCGATCGCTATTCCATTGACGTTTTCGATCCAAAAGATCTTCGGAACTCCCGCGGAAAGTCTCTTCAGCCCTTTGCGGTTTCCGTTCGAGTTCTGGAAAACCCGTATCAGTGGCGGGGAAACGACATTCAGCGAAGCTGCGATCACGTATTACGGCATCACACTGCCAGACACCCCTGTTGGATTCACGATCGACGATTGTGCAGCGTTACAGCGGCTAATTCCAGACAGCGTTCCGCTGACGTTACTTCTGGCAGAGGCTTTATCCACTTCGAACAGAATGACCGAAGCGCTTGAGCTGTACGACCAACTCGTTGACCAATCTCCCGAAGAAGAGTTGATCGTCATGGATCGGCTGCACTGTCTGGCCAACACCGGTCAATTCGAACGAGCTGCGGCAGACTGTCAGGCGTGGATTGTACGCCATCCGGGCAGTGCAATTGGACATCGTGTGATGGCCAATCTGTTATTCGACCTGAATCAACCAGAGGCGAGCCTTGCAGAAATCAACGCTGCTTTGAAGATCCATGAAAACGCCAGTCATTTTCGAATGCGCGGACTGGTGCTGGCAACCCTGGGCCGACATGAAGAAGCTTACAGCGACGCTAACGTAGCAATCTTCCTCGATCGAAACTGCGTGTTAGCTTATCACTTGAAAGTACAGTTGTTGCGAATGTTTTCTCGCCCTGACGAGGCGTTGAACGAACTCGTCGAAATTGAACGCTGTATCGGTCGAACCGATGCTACAGTGCTGTTGCGGGCAGATATACTGATCGAGCAGGGACGAGTTGCGGATGCGGAACGAGCTTTACAGGAACGGGTCCAGGAAGCGCCGGACCAGCCAGCGATCCTGAATCGTTGGATTACGCTTCTGGCGTCAACTGGTAAGCTCGAATCGGCGAGCAGAGAATGCGATCGAATGCTGGAGGCCGATCCCGATTGCGGTGAAGCCTATTCGCTTCGATGCAGAATTGCATTTGAAATGGGTGACTACGCCCAGT
>CAIWEX010001043.1 GCA_903911795.1 uncultured Schlesneria sp. | reverse complement strand
GCAGATTGCAGCCAAGGTGAATACGCTGACACTGATGGACTTCATCAGGTAGCGATGCCTGTCAGCTGTATGCTTTGACGAGCGCCCATCCAAATACGGCCAAATCAAACACCATCGCCATCGCAACCGACAAGACCTTCACCGAAATCGAACTTTGCGACACCATTTTCGTGGCAACAATTCCAATCGAGAAGCCAACGACAAGTGCAACGCCTACGAAAATTCCGGTAATTCCGACGACCGCCATAGGATGCGTGATCGCCACAAGTGGCAATACCAAGAGAAAGACCAGAAGGCCGAACGCATACGGCGTCAGGATCGTGTAGACCGCGAGACAACCAGCTTCGAGTTGACCACACTGCTGCTGGCGTGAGTAGTCTTCCATCTGATGTTGTTCCTGCTGGTTATCGCGGGCAATACCAAGAAGGCTAACGTCAGTCATTCGTTTCGGTCAGCCGGACGACCCGCACCGAACAACTTCAGCCCTGTGATCAAAGCATCACGATTCCCGGAAACCTTCGTTTCCCCATTGTTTCCCAAAAGATGGCCAGACCTATTCCAGGATCTCTGCGTAAACATGTTGTGCCCCGGACACGATGATGCATCCGTCACACGATTCGATCAATCGAGTCACTTCGGCTTCTGATTCCAAAGGTGTCATGAACAGTTCTTCGACCAGTGTTGGGGCCAACTTGCTGAGCAGATAGACCGAAGCCCAGTCGGCAGCGGCAGCAATCTGACTGGCAGGGACCAGGTCAGGTGGTGACTCTTTTCGCAGTGGCTGAAGAGCAGCTCGGGCGGATCGACAGGAACGTACGATGCCAAGCCCAGGTCCAGGATCAGCAGCCAGATCAGAAAGCACAATGATCCGGCCTTCTCGAACAACCAGTCGGCTTGCCACTTGGAGTGCATCACCAAGTTGGTCCCAGCCAGTTGGGTTGTCGGCCCCGGCCGGGATCGAAACGATGGCGGTCTCGCCACGCTGATCGACTTTGATGCGCCAACTGTCATCGAGTAATCCGCGTCCCTGTTGTGAAACCGAATCGGGCTGACCTGCCAGAACCGTTGCGGCTCCTCCGTGCCCGTTGGATGGCATCACCAGTACGGAAAACTGGATACCCAGCAGCCAGCCGATTTCCTGAATCCGCTGGCCGATCGGACGTTCGTCGTCAGGCCCCAGTTCGCTGTGCCCCTGACCCCGTGACTTCGCAAAGGCTTCCGTATTCGACAGGCCGGGATAAAAGGGGCTCATCGCACTCCGTCGCCCCTGGACGGGGTCGAAACCAAGTCGTCCGATGGGCAGTACAAAATCGGCATTCAGCACATCGCGCGACAGGTATATCCGCTCGCCATCAGAACTCGACGCCAGATATCCAATTCCGTCGGTGTCGCTTGGGTCGTGGATCTTCCAGACAACGGCATTTCGTACCGATTCAGGCAACAATCGACGTGGATCGGCAGGACGAAGACTGGTTAACGAGATCGGCTGCAGGATTAAAAGATTCTCGGGAGCAATTCCGGCTCCCTGACAGACCGTCCACAACCCTGCCACCAGTTCTGCAGCGGAAGGAATATCCCGATCCAGAACGACGGTAACTTTGTCATCAGGCACCAGGGCCTGGCGCAATGCGGGAAAATCCAATGGATTGGTCAATGCTTCCGTGATCGCAGCAGCCGGATCAGGCAACGCTTCGGGACCGAGAAATTGCCAGAGCAGTTGGGCATCCGAGACTGCGCCGTGCCAGCATCCGCTGGTCCCATATTGCAATGAAATCGACGCCATCCCAGTTGTTCCTCAGTTCATTTTCACAGATGCCCCTTCGGTCGTATCCCGATGGAAGCAGGCCTGTTCACTACGTACCTGCAGTTGATCGTGCCATTGTGAATAGGCCCTCCTCAATCGGGAAAAGCCCGAAGGGGGCACCGTTTTGTCGTCACGTCTCCGGAACGCTCACGACACCCTACTTTTCAATCGTCAGGCCAGCTTCCTTCCAGCCTCGAAAACCACCGTCCATGCTGATGACGTTGGTGTAACCCATCTTCTGCAGGTTATCGGCTGCGAGAGCTGATCGAAACCCACCGCCACAATAGAGGACCAGTTCGGTGGTTGGATCGGGGACAACCGCTTCGATGTCCCGTTCGATGATCCCTTTTCCCAGCCAGCGTGCTGTCGGCAAGTGCCCTGCGTCGAATTCGCTCTCTTCACGAACATCGATCAGCAGAAACTTGTCGCCACGGGCCAGTCGATTTTGAACGTCCGCAACAACACATTCTCGAATGTGAGGGCGAACCGATTCCACGATCTGCAGGAATCGGGGTGAGTGATGCGCCATCGATCTAGATCTTTCGACTGTTGGACGGAGGATTGATATGGTCGCTCCAGGCGGCTGAGCCCCCTTCGCGCATGGCGATATTCGCCAGGTGAGCCGCCGATGCCGCGGAAACTCCCGCTTCAATCGGGGCCGTTGGCTGCTTTCGAGTACGGATACAGTCGACCCAGTTCGTCAGATGGACCAGTTCCCCATCCGGCTTATCATAGAAGTCTGCACCGCGCGGTCCGGTTCCCAGAATCAATTCCGATGCCGGAACTTTGGACTTCCGTTCGGGAATGACCTGATAACCACCGCGATCAATGTGGATCGAAGCTTCTGTTCCCTGGAATTCAATCCGCGATCCATTTCGAGCATTCGAGAACATCCCCTCGAAATGCATCTGGATATTGCCTGGATAAGTGAGCAAGGTCTGCACTGCATCCGGCGTTTCCCACAGCCCTTCAGCATTGATGTGCTGGCCAATGCTGACAGCCTGTTCTGGATGATCGACATTCAGGATCCAATGTGCGACATCAATCCAGTGGACCATCAGATCCGTAAAGATCCCACCCCCGAAGTCCCAGAACCAGCGCCAATTGAGCATCCGATACTCATCGAAAGGCTGCTCGGCTGCGTTGCCCAGAAACTTTTCCCACTCGACACTCTTGAAGTCGAGAGGTGGGATATTCCGTTTGAATCGGTCCTGGTTACGATTCCAGCTCAGGTGAACTCGCACCACGCGACCAATATGGCCAGCCTGAATCAAATCGCGGGCTTCGATAATGTGGGGCATCGAGCGCTGCTGCATTCCGACCTGGACAATCTGCTTGGAATCGGCTGCGGCTTTCAGCAGCGCCGCACCTTCCGACAAATCGTGAGTCAACGGCTTTTCGACATAGACATCCTTCCCCGCCTCGCACGCCGCAAGAGTCAACGGGGCATGCCAATGGTCCGGAGTGCCGATCACGACCGCGTCGATCTCTTTGTCGTCGAGGACTTCCTGCCAATCCTTTGAGATCTTCGCATTTTCCTCTGCCAGAGGCTTCGCCAACCCCAATGGATGATCCCAGACGTCGCACAAGGTCGTGATCTTGACACCTGGAATTGTGCGTAGAGATTCCATCAGCTTTCGGCAGCGACCACCAACACCAATGCATGCGACATTGATGGTGTCATTGGCCGCAAAAGCTCGCGCGGGAGTCAACAAGGCCGACGATGCCGCCAGAACACCAGCGGCCTGCAGGAACTCACGACGACTCGTCTCAAGCATATTCGGATCCTGAAATCTCGATCGGGGCAAGCAACACGATCACTTCGCCGAAATGGCCTGCTGCAGCGGTCGCAGCACCTGGTCGATCACATGTCGCTCCAGGAGTTGCTCGGCACACGTCCGCAGTTGAGCGAACGTGGCTTCGTAGGACATCTGTGATTCCAGGCTGCCGTACTGACGAACCGTGAAAAAGACGACGATCGGCTCTTCCGGAAATTCGCCCCGTCGCACCTGGTAAGCATTCGTGCGGGTTTCGATCGTCAAACGTGCCTGTCGTCGACAGGAATCATCGAGTGCGATGGTCATCGTCGGTTCGTAGTTCAACATCTTCATGCCGGGAATTTCCAGTATTCCTTCCATCGCAGGACTGACACCAAGCGCTTCCGCGACAAGTTCGTCGTGGTTGCCGCGATAAGTGAATTCGAACCCCATCATGTAGTCGAGCGCTTCGCAGTCGAGAGGACTGACCGAGAGCATGAATGGAACGAGATCCAGAATCAGCGAATGCTGTTCGACAGCGTTGTCGACATCTTCGGGGTTGAATTGTCCACTGCAGATTCGACGTGGCTCGAGGGTCACCCAGCGCTGATGTCCATTGTCTTTATCTTCTTCAAGGACAAAGTCGCAATTGTCGCGCGTATAGAAGTTACGCATCGTCGGATATTTCTTCTGGACTCGTTCGAAGAAGCCCAGAATTGTCTCGCGTCCCGCTGGAAGCTGCATCTCCGTATTGAGAGTCATGTTGACGTAGAAGTCGTCGGCCAGGGACGCATACGGATTCATTTGTCTGTTCCTCAAAAAAGCGTGACGTACCGGTTGCCGAGCGATCTGTTTCTTCGACATCCTCGCCCGTCAGGCACGTCATTTGTCACTCCTGCCCGGATCTTGTGGAAAGCCAGTTCGATACCGACCTGCCATAAACCTTTCCGCCGGAAAATTTGACCTCAGAACGATCGTGATGTGAATTCTCTCGATTGGCCTTCGGTCGATTGCAGCCACCCGACGGATTCCGCAAACTACTGGGGGCAAACTACACCGGGGATTGTATAGGGCTGCCCAACGGGGGTCAAAGAGGAGGATTGCCATGTCCAGGACCATTGCGGTAAAAACTGCCGGATTTGACGTACAGACCAATGAATTCCTTGCAGTTTTCCCGACCGAAATCGGCTGGATGGGAATCACCGGAAACATGGGAATCGTCCATTCTGTCTATGTTGGACACCCCTCAGCGACTTCCGTGAAATCTGCTGTCCGCCGCTCCCAGTCTGAAGCTGGATCCGACGAAATTCCTGCAGAGACCGACTGGCATCCCGAATTGAGAGCGGCACTTCAGAAGTATGCTCAGGGAATCCCGGTCGATTTCAGCAGTTTCAAGCTGCAATTGCCCGAACGAACGCCGTTTCGTGACAAAGTCCTGGCGGTGACTCAACGGTTGAAATACGGCGAAACAACGACCTATGGCCAGTTGGCTCGCGATGTCGGCCATCCCGGAGCCGCTCGAGCCGTGGGAACAGTCATGTCGACAAACCGATTCCCGATCATTATCCCCTGCCATCGAGTCCTGGCCGCGGGTGGTAAGCTGGGAGGCTACACTTCGCCAGCCGGTACAGGCCTGAAGCAGCGACTGCTTGATATGGAGCAGTCCGCCTGATGTCACGCATGCTCTTTCAATTAACTGCGTTCGCCTCGACTGCCTTCATCATCACCATTCTGGCGATGGTTGCGATGTTGCTCGGCGACCCGATGGCCCCGATTGCGGTCTGGTTCAACCAGCAGGGGACGGTGGTCATGATGGCTGAAGTTGTGGCCATCATCGTCCTGGGATTGGCCGCAATGACTGCCGATCGCCGGGAAACATTACGTGCAAAACAGGCGTCGTCTGTCTCTACGGACGCAAAAGTCACCGAACCTGAACAAACCTGACGACTGCTGGCCGGAACTGCCGATCGATGAGCCAGTTTCGTGCAAGTTTCGACTTTGTTTGAGTCGATGCAATTTCGTGATACGGAAACCCGTTCCGGAATTTGATCGATGTCCGATTTGAACCTGCCACAGCAAATCGCAAAAGTCCCCGTGCGTGTGACGGTGGAATTGGGCCGACAACGCGTTCCTCTGGCACAGCTGTGCCAACTGGTACCTGGCGATGTGCTATCGCTTTCTGTGCCAGCAGCGCCTCAGATCAAACTGATGGCAGGCCGGAAAATCCTGGCTGTCGGGGAAGCCGTCAGAAGCGGTTCAACACTCGGATTTCGCCTCACTGACGGGCACGCAACGATTGCGACACAGGATCGTATCGCTTCCTGACCTCATCGATTGGCATCGCTATTGAAAACAATTGCCTGGCTGAATTCAGCCAGGCAACAGAGTCACACTCGATTCAACAACAGCCCACAACCTTTGTTTGTGTGAATGGGCTTGTTTTTCTGGGATGGTGGGCCGGCGCGGCGAAGCGCCGCTGGTCCCATCCTACTTGGCAGTTCCCAGAGACTTGATCTGAACGTTACGGAATGACACAGCATCACCGTGACCAGCAAATCCGAAAAAGCCCTGGGTACGATCCTTGCCAGGATGTGGCGAGTTCGCCATGTACTCGGTGACCTTGCTGAGGTCAGTATTGAGGATAATATTGCCGTTCAATTCGACGGTGATCGTCGAGCCTTTCACGGTCACTTCCTGATAGTTCCATTGTCCGGCAGGCCGTTGATAGCCGCGTGCTGCCGGTGCCATCCCATAGGCCGAACCGTGGTACTGACGCTTATCGAGCTTCGCGTACTGAGGAGCATCATTGTCCAGAACCTGCAGTTCGCACATGCCGACATAAGCCGTATCACCCTGACCCGGATAACGAATCGCAAGGCCGTTGTTTCCTCCAGGTGGGACCTTGAATTCCAGACGCGCGACGAAGTCTGAATACTCGTCCTTGGTATGAAGAACGCCACCCTTACCTGCCTTGCAACGGATCGCTCCGTCGACCACTTCGTAGTTGTCTGCAGCCCCCGCCCAACCCGTCAGATCCGTTCCATTGAACAGCGACTTGAAGCCTTCCTTGTCAGCGGCAGCCTGCAGTTTTGCAGTCGCCTCTTCACTGGGGATCTCACGCAGGAAGATGTTCTTCCAGCGAATTTCACCGCCATGCGTCTGCAACTGAATTGGCCCGCGAGGCAGCAACGGTTGCGTGCGATCAAAGAAGTTTTCCAGGATCGCGTTGTTCACAACGAGCTTCTCATTCAGATAGACCGTGGTACGGGCTCCGATCTGGATGATGTGGAATCGATTCCATTCACCCAGCGGTTTGTCGGCCAGAACCAATGGGTCCTTGCCGGGCTTTCCGGGACTGTTATTCCAAAGCCCCCCTGAACCCTTGTCGGCACCCAAGCCGAATTTCGAAGGATCGGTGAAGTCCCAGATCTGGACCTGGGGAACACCCTTCAAATAGATCCCGCTGTCGGCCTTGGGAACTGTCTTGTAGTCAATCCACAGTTCATAATCGCCGTAATTCTTGTCGGTTGTCAGATACAAGCCATTGCCATCATTCACCAGATCCGCACCCTGGATGGACCAGTGCTTCTTGATGTCCTCAAGGCTCTTCGTACGCGCGGCCTGCTGGTCTTCAGCTGACATTTCCTGGAATTTTCGAGGGTCCTTGGTTTCATAGCCGTGCCAGCCAACCAGATCCTTGCCGTTGAACAATGCGACGAAACCGGCTGGCGGTTCATTGTCTGCACCTTGAGAAAATCCCGACAGCCCCAGCGCGATGAACGCGGCGAGGAAGAACTTCAGACGGATCATCGGCAAAACTCCTTCGAAACTCGTAGAGACGAAACCTGCGAAGCCAGAACGCATTCCACGCATCATATCGGTAACTGTTCATGGACACCAGAAACAGCCGAAGTCGCGAAAGACCAATCGTCTTTTTCAAAGTGAGGTGACACGTCAGACAGAGCCAACGCCTTTTTGAAGCTGGGCGGGATGTAGGG
>CAIWEX010001042.1 GCA_903911795.1 uncultured Schlesneria sp. | reverse complement strand
TGCTCTTCCGATCTAGAAAAGACTCGACATGCGGATCGGGCGAACGAACTCCGTTCGATGCTTCCGCAGAAGACATGGAAAGAATGCGCCACCACGATCAATTCCGAGTTCAAATTGATTGGCGCAGACCGTTACGATGACGAATCAATTCGAGATCTGCACCGGGTTAAATTCGGAGACAAGTCCGCAAAGAAAAAGCGGGGCTAATACGGGAATAATGCTTTTCCCGCTTTGCTCCCACCGGGGGGGCAGCAGCTACCTTTGAGTCGTGTTGAACGGACCTGTCCCGTACCACGTTTCAAAGGAATGTCTTATGTCGATTGATGCCGAGTCAGAGGAACTGATTCCATTCTGCGACGCTCGCACCGCGTTCCCCGGTGGCAAGCGTCTAAGTCTCGCCACTCTTCACCGCTGGCGATTGAATGGAGTTCGAGGAACCAGGCTGGAAACTTGCCTCGTCGGTGGACTGAGGTACACCAGTCGCGAAGCCATCCAGCGATTCATCGTCGCTCAGAATCACACCGAGTCGTCCGGCCCGACGATCACAGCGAAGCAGCGGCGCAAGCAGGCTGAGACCGCTGATCGTCTACTGCAAGAAGCCGGTATCTAATCCCCATCAAACGACAGAAGCCGCAGGCACCCTCGCAAGGTCGCGGCTCCCATCTGAAAGGCTCAACATGTCCAATAGTCTATCCCAAGCTGCATCGTCGGACAATCGCCGAATCTTTCGAATTCGGTTCAAACGGGCTCTCCTGACACAACTGCTGCAACGTCGACGGTTACGCAGCGACGACGTTCGGCTGGTCTGTCCGGTCCCTGATGACGTGCCTCCCCAAGTCATCGGCCCGATTCTCGCAGGATTGTCACGGGCTGAAGTCATCCGCAAGGGGGAATTCAAGTCCAGTGCTCGGGCAGCGGCACATTGCAGGCCCCTTCCCGAGTGGCATCTGAACAATCGTCGGAAAGCAGCAGCATTGCTGGCAAGGCTCCCCGAAGTCGGGCAGGAATAGTTCGGCCCGATACTTCATCAGACGACGTATCCCGCGCTGCTATCGAGTGGCGCGGGGCGTCGAGGAGTTTTGCATGTATTCCGACTCACGTTCGTCGGTCCACAATCACGGGCAGACACCGATGGAACTGGTGCTGTCCCGACTCGACAATCCGATTCCCGATGGGCAGGGATTCAAAGTCATCTGTCCCGCTCACGACGATACGAATCCATCACTTAAGATATCCGAGGGTAACGACGGCAAGGTGCTGGTCCGGTGCTGGGCCGGATGCACGACAGCGGCAATCGTCGAAGCACTCGGTCTGACAATGGCCGATCTGTTCCCAAAATCTGATCTGCATCAGGTCGCGTCACGATCCGTGCAGAAGCCTGTCCGGTCGACTCCCGCATTTGCGACGGCAGACGCTGCCCTGCGCGATTACGAGCGACGGATGGGCCCTTGCGCTGCATCGTGGGAATATCACGACCGAGACAATCGTCTGATCGGTATCGTCGCACGATGGAACGGGGCTGACGGGAAAAAGCAGATTCGCCCGATCAGTTTGAACGGTACCGAATGGACTCAGGAAGGGATGCCCGAACCCAGGCCCCTGTTCCGATTGCCGGAACTGCTCCAGACGCAGCAGCGGATCTTTGTTCCCGAGGGTGAGAAGTGCGTCGAGGCTATGCGGTCCGTGGGACTGGTCGCGACGACATCACCTCACGGCGCACAATCAGCAGCGAAAGCAGACTGGTCAGTTCTTACCGGGAAGCCTGAAGTCGTCATCCTGCCTGACTGCGATGACGCTGGCGAGAAATTCGCAGCCGATGTGCTCGGTCAACTCTCCAGATTGTCGCCCAGGCCCGCCGTCCGAATCCTGCGCCTGACGGGATTATCCAAAGGTGGAGATATCGCCGATTGGATCGAGGAACGCGATGCGACGGAACCC
Organism: uncultured Schlesneria sp.; assembly: GCA_903911795.1. Lineage (GTDB taxonomy): Bacteria > Planctomycetota > Planctomycetia > Planctomycetales > Planctomycetaceae > Schlesneria. Next base: position 49 of record CAIWEX010001042.1, on the reverse strand, counting down.
GAGGCGTTGCGCGAACAGATTGATGCGATGGCAGACACTGCGGAAGTCG
>CAIWEX010001041.1 GCA_903911795.1 uncultured Schlesneria sp. | reverse complement strand
CTTTTCCTGCAGGAACAGTGTTTCGCCAATCAGGAACTGGCTCTTGGCAGCCGTTTCAGTTTTGTCTGCAACAGGGTCAGCCAGTACACGTTCAAACGCTTTGCGAGCATCGTCAAATCGTGGTGGTGCCTGCTGCTTGTAACCTCGTCCGAGCACTTCCTCGGCCTGATACAGGAACGCGGACTTCGCGGGACGCTGACGTAATTCTGTCACTGTGGCTTCAATCTCGTCGTACTTCTTTTGACGGAATGAGATCTCGGCAGACAGCACCCAGACTCGATCAAACCAGACCTGCGATTTCAGTTCCGGGTTGTCCTGTTCTTTACGCAGCCCCGTCACTTTTTCGCGAGCCACTTCCAGTTCCAGTTCGGTCGCCTTCAAATTCGCGAGGATTGCTTCGGCGATGCTGTAAGCGGCATACCAACGTTGCGGGCTGCCGGGATAATCGGCCACCAGTTTGTTGGCGAGTGGCACCACGTCACCCCAGCGCTGCTGCTCGACGGCCAGTACCAGCAACTGATAAACAGACCGCTCTTTCACCTCAGCATCGCTCTTCTCAGACGACAGCAGTTGCTCGAACGCCTTTCGAGCGTCATCGAATTTTTCCGCAATCAGATCGCTTTCCGCGAGACTCAGTCGGGCGTTGTCGGCCAGTTCACTGTCAGGAGTTTCGGAAACGATCTTGCGAAATACCATGTCCGCTCGTTCATACTGCCCGGCGTCATAGTTGAGCAGAGCCCATTCGTTCAACAACTGATCCAATCGTTGCGGCTTGGGAAACCGCTTGATCAGTTCTTCGTATTCGGCATCCGCTTCTTTGACGCGTTTTGCCTTACGGTACAGTCGTGCGCTCTGCAGACCGGCTCGATAGGAATAAAGTAGCGGTGCCTGCAGCTCCGCCCCCGGTTCGGCAGGTTTGTCTGCGGGTACCTTGCGCAGCAGTGCGGCGAACGACACGATGGCATCGTCAAGTTGCCCCGCTTCCTTCAACGCATCGGCGCGGTAGTAGATGCTTTCCGGGACCAGTCGATGGTTCGGGAACTGCTGTTCAATCCTGGCGTATGTCTTGGCCGCGTCAGGCAGTTTTTGTTTGAGCTGTGCCCAGGCGAGCCCCCGGATGGCAAAGGGTTGCGATTCCAGACCATTCCAGAGTGGAATCAGTGCTTCGTAATAGCGGGCTGCTGCTGGCCAGTCTTCGTTGCTGTCGGCGAGTTCTGCCAACTGCTGCAGAGTCACCGCACGTAGCGGATGATCGGGAAACTCCTGCTTCAATCGCTCCACGGCCGCATCGACCTTGGCCGCTTCTTTCCGGTGTGCCGCTGAGACCGCCAGAACGGAAACAGCCCGTGCCGCCTGTCGACCTTTCGAAACCAGAGTCAAATATTCCTGGGCCGATTTTTCGGCCTCGTCGTACTTCTTTTCGGCGAGCTGCGAATCGGCCTGCAGGACGAGTGCATCCACGAGTTCGGAGTTTGCCCCTTCACTGCGAACCAGTTCCACGAGCGGGGCCAGCAGTTCCAATGCTGCGGCTCCCTTACCCTGAAGTTGCCGTGAAAATGCCAGGTAGTACCGCGCCTGGTTACGAGTCAGCGGAATCGTGCTGTTCGTCATCACGTTTTCGAACCGTTTGGCGGCCGCGTCATAGTGGACGGCTACTTCGGCAGGTGGTTTCTGATCTCGCAGGCCGATCGCCGCGCGTGCCAGTTCCAGACGCCCCGACAATAACTCCATGTGAAGTCGCAATCCGCTTGACGGGAATTCCGTGGCAAATCGTGTCAGCAAGCGTTCTGCCGTCGGCAGGTCTCCCGCTTCGATCGATTGCTCGGCCAGAGCGTGCAGGCAATCGTCGGCGTATTCTCCCTTGGCCCACTTGGCAAGGACGGTCTCAAACAACTGGCGGGCTTCTGCGACATGCCCCAGATGACGTTCGCACAATCCCTGTTGAAACAGGATCGATTCGGAGAGTGGCTGTTCACCTGCAACTGCGGCAGTCGCTTTCAGCACGTCTGCGGCTTTGGCGTATTGGGCCTGCGATTTCAGGCTCAGTCCCTGCCAGTACCCGGCAGTCACTCGCTGCGATTTTTCCGCAGCGGCGGCCTCAAATTGAGTCGCAGCTTCGGCGAATTTGCCGGATTGAAAATAGGCATACCCGGCATTCAATTGCGACGCGGGAACAAATCGACTGTTGGGAAATTTTGTTACCAGCTCGGTGTAGGCCACGGCCGCTTCGGGAAATCGCTTTCGTTCGAAGGCGAGGGCCGCCAGATGAAACTGAGAATCGGCGGCACGTGGGCCTGCCGGGCGAGCGATCAGCTCTTTGTACTGCGCGATCGCCTCGTCGTCCTTCTTCAAGGCTTCGAGCGCACGTGCCCGACCGAACCGGGCGTCATCCACCAGGGGACCTTCCGGGAATCGTTCAATCGCCTGCTGGAAATTGATCAATGCGGCAGACGGATCGTTGGAACGAAGCTGCGCGTCTGCCAGATAAGGGAGCGCGTGATCGTGAAACGTATCCTTGGGGTAGTCTTTCAGATAACTTTCCAACTCTCGCCGTGCGGCAGCAAAATCTTCCATCAGGTAGCTGCATTCCGCAATGCGATAACGAGCCTGAGGGATATTGGTGTTCTGAGGATAGTCTTTGACAAACGTCCGGAATTCG
>CAIWEX010001040.1 GCA_903911795.1 uncultured Schlesneria sp. | reverse complement strand
TCGCTCCTGACCCTGCCACCTGGCCGCGGCTGTTCAGGATTTTACGAGCTGTTTCTAATGGCGGTGCGACTTGGTACCACGGTTGTTTCTTTGTTTTTTGGGGCAACGCCGTTGACATGTTTCGATCATGCACCCAAAATTCAGCTAGTAGGTCAATTGGTTCCGCCGTTCCATCAACTATTTCGAGCGTCCTTGAAATAGGCGCACGCGTTGCCAACATAGTCGGATTTCTTGTCAGAAAAGACGGAATTAGCGAGTTTCCAGAAAAGAAAGTTTTCGACTAATAATCGTTCGTTGACAGCGATCGGCGATTGCCGGTTTCTCGACTTATCCAACTCCGTTAGAAATGATTCCATGTCCGCTGCGAACATTACAGATGACGTCGTGGGTGGCGTAATTTTGGCCGCGATCATCTGGACTGGCGGGGGCCTGTTTCAGTGGCTACGTTCTCGTAATACCGAACTCTCCGCCCTACGTAAGTACGAAAGGCTTCGCGCAAAGGTAGAAGTGCTTTCGCGATTGACTACGATCGAACTGGATCATCACTCCGATTTGACGTTAAATCAACGACAGCAATCTCTAATTCGGAGTGAACTCAACTCGGTTCTTGACGAACTGGAACGGGAGGAGCAAACGGCTATTCGGCGTGCGATCCAACCCTCGGATTTACTAAGGCCGCTGCAAATCGGCCCTTCATTTGGCGTGTGGGCAGTTCTCACCAAAGCATTGTTCTACGCTACGAGTTTTCTCACGCTGTGCGTTATTTCGGTGCTTTCACTTGTCTTGTTTGATCCACCCCCAACCTATACAGGCGAACGGCAAAGTCTTTTCGCTGGAACATTCTGCATCATGTTCCCTTTCGTTGTCGTCACACTTCTGTTGTATTGGTTGGCAAAGCGAGTTCATCGCGGACATCTGGTGACAGATCAAATCGTCGAGAAGCAGTCTGTTGATTCCAAACCTGGGTCGCGGTCGTGACCCGCGGTCCTCAGCTCACCAATAACGCTTTGAATTCGCGCGTTCAGCAGGGTAGCCGGGACTGGAGCGTCTTCGTGAAGTCCCGGAATGAGCGACCCACACGTAAAGCGATCGATTGGTATCATCGTTCCAGATTCGCACATCTCGAACCTCCTCAATGACTGGTGATTCAATGAGATCACATTTCGTCCGCGTTACGACACTGTTGCTGCTACTCTTCGCAGTTGTTTTGTATGCGGCTGCGTCTATGGCGACTTCGCGAATAACCGATCCGACGACCTTCACCATCACTGAAACTCTGCTTGACAAGGGCGACGACCTGATTATCAGCGTGTTTCAAATAGAGACGCGACCTGGCACTGTCGTTCGTCTGAAAGCTGATAAGCCACTTCGCGGTGACATCAGCGCTGCCGGAAGTGGCGATATTTCAAAACCCGAAATGCGGTCGATCATCAAGTTTATGTTGTTCGCAGATCATGTCACATGGAAGGCAGGGGCGACTAACGTGCTGAAGGTTCAATACTCGTTGGCATCCGGTGGTAGCGCCACCACCTCAAGCACCGGCCCCATGCCTGAGGGCAAGTCGCTTGCAAATATCATCAAGCTGACACTTAAGCCGGGGACCTATCCCGAAGGAACTCCGGTCGAAGCATTCCGGTACAACGATGATACATTCCACTTGCTCGTTGAGCCCTTCAAACAATAGATGCGACACGGCTTGCTCAAATCACAATTCACACACCAACTCGAATATCAGTCGCGCGGTTGAATGTCGTTCGGCCGCTCGTAGTCTCACTGTTCCGCCTTCGTTTGTCCCGTGAAGCGATCAGCACAAAACACGTTTTTTGTACAGTCAGTTGGCAAACCCTTCGAGGCCAAAAACATGCGACGCGACAGCCTGCTCAAGTACGGTGTTCTGATTGCGGCTTTTGTGTGCTTGGCCATCTTCTTGCAACCCCACAGCACCTCGCAAATCCAAGCTGATGGCAGTACAAATTTCGCGTGGGAATTGGGTCTGCCCGTTTCGCCGTGGCTGCGTCATGAATACGTCGCGACTCCAGACGGTACGAGAACATCGCTGCCGTGGCAAATCCTGTACCCGGCGTGGTCCTGGCCGTTCGGCATCATCGGTCTTTCGCTGTTCTACGGGTACTGGGGTTTGTGTCGTGGCTGGCTGGCGGGCGCTCACAAAGAACACCCTGGATATCCAGGTTGGCACGGATGACCGGCCGAAACCACTCTGCCAACATTGTGGTCAAGAACTCGCCACTATAACGGTCCACCGAAGTCACTATGGGTTCCTGTTCAATCTCCACGTTCTGTCGTGTCCGCATTGCCGAAAGGTGTTAGATACCAAGTTGATGATCAAGTAGTTCGGCTGGGTTGCGGGGCCAGACGCGAAGCGGGTGGCCCCGTGAACGAACAGCGTCGTCAGCGCAAAGATACCGGGCCTTCCGCAAAGCCTCCAGACCTGGCCACCCTGCCGATCTTCGCGTAGATCGCACATTCCGGGACTTCGCGAAGACGCTCCAGTCCCGGCCACCCAGATCTGGCGACCATGTATCAAGCAGGCGATCCTGCGGATTCGATCTCATCGAGCTGTCGGACGGCGTTGCTTACTATTCTGAGTTGGCGAAATCCAAACCAGAGGATTCCTAGAGGAAGCAGGCCGAAGAACAAGCCGAATACGATGTACTTTCCGCCGAATCCGCGTCGGACGACGACATCACCAGGATCGCCAGGGTCGTACCAGCACGCAATGGTTTTGCCCTCGCGCCATTCGTTCATCTCGGCCTTGCCGAGGATCTGGCTGCCGACGGTCAGAGACGGTCCGGTTTCGAAACCGGACGAGATGACTTCGCGTTCGCCCACCTGGTACTTCAACGCGAATTCGGGTGTCCGTGTCACGCCAGACCGAGTTCGACGTCCATCTTTGTAGTATTCCGTTTCTCCACCTTGCACGATTTCCCGCCGGTCCAGAATGGTCGCCTGAGCTTCCTTCCAACTCGTCAGCGTTTGCAGGTCACGCCAGGCCATTCCTCCCAGCACCATCAGGAACGCCAGCGGAACCATGACCAGCATGGCGATTCCGAACGCGGGGATTCGACGAACGGCGGCAGGCAACATGTTCGACTTGGGGTGTTCCCGAACCCATTGCAGCCGAGCACGTAACCAAACGAATAACAATCCGCCGAACACCATCCAGCCCAGCAACCAGCCTGCTGCGGGATGAAATCTCAACCCGCCGATAACAATCCCTGCTGTGGACGGAGCGTTGGTGATCCTGATGGATGATTCCGAGTTCCATCGCACCTGATCTAAGAGATAGACGACTTCGATGTATGTCGTGAGATGATGTCCGACCTCAGAGCGAGACGCCAGCAGATCAAACGAAAACCGAAATTCACCCCCTGCGGGTACGTTCACTGTCGCCGTGACCTCACGCTCCTTGTCGTCCCGCTTTAACCCCGGCAGTTCGTCGATCCGGACGAAGAACCCGCTGTACGGAAGCCTGATCCGAACATCAGTCCCGTCCGCCAGTTTGTCTCCCGAATTCTTGAGAACCACATTGAAGGTCACCACCGTCCCCGCGGGAACTTTTTCCAAGTCGGTAGAGAACTTCGATTGACTGAAATCAACCCCGGCTACTGCCACACGGGCGGATAGGAAAAGAGTCAGAATCGTCATCGAGAAACGTCTGGTCATGAGAAGTATCTTTGAATTCCGATCGGGTGGCGGGGTCAGAAGCGAAGCGGATGGCCTCGTGAACGAATAGCGGCTTCATAGCAAAGATACCGGCACTTCCGCAAAGCCTCCAAACCCGGCCACCCTGCCGTGGGCGCTGGACCACGTCCAGGCTTTGGGGCCCTTCAACAACTCGCGACTGAGTGGGACTTCCGGTGCTACAATCCACAAAAGGTTATCAAACCAAATGGACTTCTTTGGTGGCACTGGCGATCGCCCTGGATCGCCAGTGCCAATGCGACTACTGCATCGCGTGGCGTTGGAGGGGGCGGCATCAGACGTGCTCAAGAATCTATGGGGACTCAAAGGTCCTAACTGAGGGAAACGATGGATCGTCGGTAGAATTTCGCTTCCTTCTGTAAAGCCGTCTCGCTCGTCGAGCCTGAATTGCTGTCAAAACGAAAGCGCCAACCCATTGCGCGGCGGCACTTCGCCGGCGACGAGGCGGGTCCATGCGGCGTGGATGGCGTCGCTGCCGGTGACGCGTTTGACGTCAACGAAGGCGTGCGAGGCCAGATAAAAATTACGCACGTCGCGCACCATGGCGGGGCCGAGTTGCGGATCGGCTTTGAGGCGTTCGGCGGCGTAAGTCGGCATGAAGAAAAATTCTGGCTTCGGGCCTGGCAATGGTTCACCCGGCGCGGCGCGTGCGGCGGCCCAATCGGTGACGCCAATGATGATGCTGCGTGTGAGCTTGCTGCCGAGGGTGCGGTGAATGGTGCCGGTGAGTTCGGGACGGCCGAGGAAATCCACGAACGTGACCGGCGTTTGCACGGCGAGCGAACCAGCCTCGTCATAAAGCGCGGTGCGATGATAGACGCCGCTCTCGCGCACGTAGTCGGAGTTTGCGGGCGACGTCAGGCCGACGACTTCAATGCTGCTGAGATTGCGCAATTGATGCGCAGTGGCGAGCGCTGTCTTCGATGACGCGCTGGAGAGGACGACGGTGCGCGCTTGTGCGTGCCGCACGCTATCGGCGGCCCACCAGCCTGTGCCGTAGAGCGGGCGGAAGAGTGTCTGCTCCGGCTCGTAGTTTGCGTCGTACGCGGTGTCGGCCCCGCTCTCAGTATAGATATTGTAGAGCTTGGCTTTGACGGCGCGGTGCGGCGCAGTGTCGATGAAGCCAGTCGCCGTTTTGCGTGGGCTAACGTCGAGCGTCTCAGCGAGCGGATAATAGCCATAATAGCGCGAGCCGACGGCGATGTCGGGCGCATTGGAGGCGATCACAGTGGCGAAACCCCAGACCGGCACTTTGCCCCAGGCTTCGGGGCCCGGGAAGAAATCCCAGTAGCCAAACGCGCCCTCGCCCATCGCGGCGTAGGTGATGTTGTTGGAGGTCAGCGCGAAGAGGTCAAGCTTCAATCGCGCATCGCCTGCGGCCAACGGCGCCAGTTCGACATCGACGAACCGCGTGTCGCGGATGTCGCGTTTGTTGATGTGAAGTTCGCGCATGGTCTTTCTTCTGCAGAGTAATGCCGGCTCGTTACGCTATCTTGGTCGCTCGTTTCCACACGCATCGTTGCTGAGTCTGCCCCGTCAGCCGAACAGGGCGCCTCGCCCACAATTCACTTCTTTTCATCTGGAACGTGCGTCGCCCGAGTTGTTGGTCTCAGCCAGATGACAAGTGATTTATCGTCACTTGCGACGAGCACTCGACCCGTCCAGCCCTCATCCTTGTATTTTCCTGTGAGCCATTTCACTTCTTTTTTCTCTTTGTCAAACTCGTAAGTCCCCTCTCCCACGAGTCGACCACCGGGCAGATGTACCTTGTATTTTCCACCCTCTTCGAGCACGAAATGGCCCAGAAAAATTGGTGGGCGGTTCGATGCTCCGTATGACCGCACGTTGTATCGACCGAGCTTCGGTTCAGCCGGCTCATCGGCCTGAGCGATGCCAGAGAAAATCACAAATAGAGTCACCATAATCCAACGGAGGTTTGACATAAACTTGGCCTTCGCAGTGGTTCAAAGTGGATGTTTAGTTATTCGTGATGGGGTCTGTTGTCATTCGATCATGGTGGCAGGATGGCCAGAACGGGATCAACGGGAAGGTCCCGAAACAGAGGGGACACTCAAACTTTCAGGGCCATCCGCTTCGCTCCCGACCCTGCCACCCCGCTGACGAATTGCCAGTCTCGTTTCCTCTGCACGCATCGGATTTTCCTTTGGGGAATCAATGTACCAGTCGCTTCGGAATCATGGCGTCATCAGGAAAATCTTTCAACATCCTCCCCTTGGCACAACGTGGCACGACACATTTCGTGGTGTACGATCAGGGTTCGTTCAATTTGTTTGATTCGTGGTTGCCCTTACGGTACAAAAATGGCCGAACGAGACAGTCAATGGGAAACGGAGCACTGTTCCCGTTGCCTTGAACGTTCGGCGGCAGGCGGATGCCAATATCGGTCTCCAGACGCACGAGACCTTATGCCCGAAGGCAGTCAATGCTTTTCATTCGGTGTCCGTACTGTCATCAACGGGTTTTCCGCTTCTTTTATTCTGGCCATAAGGAAAACCACCAGGCGCTGCGACCTGACGGGCAGCAGAACGAGTACGTCACGCTCCATCCGACCGGTCGTTACGAGGGGACGCTGGCCGGCGTCCCACAGTGCTACCGCCACCCGAAATGCGGTGTGGTCACGCGCATGCCCGAGGAGATCATCCGAAGCTATCTGGTCAACCCGTTCCTCTACGGTGCTGGTTCGTTCTGTTGTGGCTGTGGTGAGCACATCCCAGAGGAAGAGTTGTTTTGGACCGAGACAGGCCAGAATATGGCAGAATATACTCGCGAGTTGCGAGATGCATATATCCGGAAGCACGGCGCCCCGCCGCCGGCGCAGGGTTGATTGACCCTGGCCTTGGCGATGTGGGCCCAGCTTGCTACAAGCTCGGTGCGAAGCACAAGAAACTTCAAGCCGAGCCCCGATGCTCGCTAAACCTTGTCAAATGTCGGCTTGAGATTTCGTGGACCTTCGGCCCCCGGATTGAGGCAAGCCGGGCCACCCTGCCGTGATGTGCGGTTGTCATTCGATCACCGTGGCTGGCAGGCCAGGGTTGAACCAACAGGAAGGCCCCGAGCGGGAGTACACGCTCAAGCTTTCAGGGCCATCCGCTTCGCACCTGACCCTGCCACCCCGCCGTAGCTGCCGATCGTTCAGCGTGCTGTTTCGCAATGATCGGGGTTTTTGTGTGGCAAAGACGTGCATCCAATATATAATTGCGCGTGTTGCACAGCCGCGATGACCGCACTATTGATCGAAATCGCCAGAATTGCCGGTCGGGCGCACTCAAGTGAAAGTCACTTGGCGGCAATGGGATGACGTTAACAGGTGTTGGCACCTTCCTACGTATCAAAAGTCATTTGTCATTTCCCCATCGAGAACGGACTGAAATACGATGGATTGGTTGATTGCATCGCTGTTGACTGCGTTAGCATTCGGACTAACACAGGCGATTTATGTCATTTCCCTGGCCGTTGTAGGCAGGTGGGTTGGAGCGACTGTCGAAAGCATTTCGGTCGGTTTTGGTCCCGTCATCTTTGAAAAGACAATCAGCGGTGTCGAATGCCGACTCAGCGCGATTCCCATAGGAGGCCACACTAAATTCCTGGGGGACGTCGAAGAATCCGGTGACGCTTCCGAAGTTGACGGGGCAGTCGATGTGCCGCGAGGGCGTTACAGCGACCTCTCAATCCCCAGACGTGCCGCAATCTTTTTAATCGGACCACTTAGTTCGATCGTCATCGGGTTGATTTGTGTGGCAATTTCCATTCTCGCTGCCGGAGATCAAGTGGTCGTTGACCGCGGTTTACCGCAACAGTGGAATAGAAATGCAGTGCCGCATTTGACGATCGCTCAAGCCCCTTCAACGTGGGGCGGCCAGAAGTTGCTGTTCGAGTCAACCGTGCTTGAGTACTCGATTCGCGTCGTAACATTAGCATCATTGAAAGGCTGGGGCGGTTTTATTGGTTGGGTTTCAACACTCGGTTCCGCCGGACTTTATTCATGGACAGCCTGGACGACCTGTTTTGGCGTGACCGTTTTCGGAGTGGGAATAGCTAATCTTTTGCCGATACCCTGCTTGAATGGTGGCCATCTTGTGTTTTTGATCATCGAGTTCGTACTTGGCAAACGCCCCGAGAATTTTGCAATCATGGCGACCTATGTCGGCATGCTGTTTCTTTTGCTGGTAATGGGCCGGATGTTTGTCGCAGATATCGCGTGGCTATGTGCTGCCTTCTGATGGTCATTCGGAAAATCACAAGCGAATGGGACTGATTATTGGAGTCATGCGGCTCGAAGGAGCAGGGGTAAATCCATCTGCCATTCACCAGCACAAGAAACTTCAAACCGAGCGCCGATGTACGAGTCACGCTAAACCTTGTCAAATGTCGGCTTGAGGTTTCTTGGATCTTCGGCCCCCGGCTTGAAGCAAATCGAGCTACCCCACGAGCTCGTGTGCAATGTGGGTCGACCGTCACCAGTGAATTCCTGTTGGCTGGACCGAAGGGAAGCCCCGATCTTCGCGTGGATAGCACATTCCGGGGCTTCGCGAAGACGCACCAGTCCCGGCCACCCTGTCCGAAGCTGAACATCAGGCCGAGCCGCTTGTTGGCGGTCGATCACACCTTGAGACGCGGATGAAAGAGGGACTCACGCAAAGACGCGAAGACGCAAAGATAGGAAGTGGTTGGGGAGATGCGATACCTGGGTTGCCTGAATACTTTGCGTTCTGGCACCTTCAGCGAAGCGGGCGTGAGGTTCATGGCATGGCCTCCCAAATTGTAAAAGTTATTTTTTCGCCCTGCCTAGCGCGCATGACAGTTAAGTGTCGCGGCATTAAAAGCGGCAGCGCCCAACGCATCGAGCCGCGACCGTGAGTGAGCGGTTGGGTTGGCGTGTGCGATGGAAGAGGAAGACCGCTCCCTGGCGGTCGCGGCTCCGGGATCTAAAGTGGTTTCGGCATAGCGTTTCGTGGATCTGTTGGTGATGTGGCCGCTTTTCGGATCCATTGCCTGCCGCCACACGCCGACAGCACCTCGCGGCGAAACTCCTTCGAATAGACTCTTATGGTTCCCTCCAAGATCCCCTGAATTTACGGTCTTCTCCAACTTCGCGATACAGTAAAATGCAATGCGCTCTAAGGACCCAAACGTAGCAGATGCAGAGAAAAGAGGAAAAAATCATTAACGCGGAGCGTTCCTCGATTTCGACTTTCCGTCGCAGTTCGCCATTGATACTTTAAGCTGAGAATTCGAGGCGGCAAAAAACAAAGTACGGAACTCGAAGCATGTTGCATGTGTTCGAACCTTCTGCCGACGCTCGCGGAATAGACCGCATCCGACGAAGTCCGGCGTTACCTGTCTTGTGTGCGATCGCCTTCGGGATCATTGCGGATCGAATGGCAGCGATTTCGTGGTCAACGTGGTGGATTGCGACGGCGTCGCTGGTGCTTGTATCCGGTATTTCTATCGCATTTCGTTGGCGGCTCATTTCTTCACTCGTGATTTTGGTCGCATGCGGCACTCTTGGGGGATGCTGGCACCACTGGTGCTGGTCCTGTACTTCTGAAAATCAGATTGCCGCGTGGGCCGTGGACCAAGGTCGGCTTGTTCGGCTTCAGGCCAAGGTCTTGCAGGCGCCGTTGATTCTGATTTCAGAACCTGATGACAGCGTGCCGTGGCGAGCCCCCGAGCGAACACTGACTGTTGTTGAGTGCCGTTCACTCATCGGTGGCGCTGAGGGAATGACCCCGCTAACGGGTCGAGTTCGAATGTCCGTTGACGGGAAACTCGAAAGCCTGGCAGTTGGAGATCTGATCGAAGTCATTGGCAAAATCGTTCTCCCGAATGAGCCTGCCAATCCAGGTGAATTCGATTATCGACAATGGATGCGAGCACAGGGGCTTCATGCATCACTGGCTGTTGAACACGTCGACGCAATTCAGATCCAGGGACGCGAGCGATCTGTTGTTGACTGGTTGATTGTCGTGCGGGCAGCCATCCGCCGTCGTGCCGAAGACTTGATGACCAGCCGTTTGTCGCCGCGAACTGCCGTTGTTGCACAGTCGCTGCTCCTCGGAACTCGCGTCGAACTGGATCGTGATCTCAGGCGAGCGTTTGCGGAAAGCGGGACTCTTCACGTCCTGGCGATTTCGGGGATGAACGTGGGATTGCTCTGGAGTTGGCTCTGGTTTGTTTGTCGACTGCTGCGCGCATCACCACGGATTTCACTGGGTGCCGTCCTCATTCTGTTGCCGACATACGCCTTGATCACGGATGCCAATCCGCCAGTCGTTCGAGCCACGATCGTCGCTGCTGTGCTGGCGACTGGTCAGTTGATTGGTCGGAATACGTCTCAATGGAATTCGCTAGCATTGGCGGCCATCCTTGTTCTGGCGTGGAATCCGTGTGACTTGTTCAACTCCGGCGCGCAGCTTTCGTTCGTTGCCGTCTGCTCGATCCTGCTGACCACCAGTTTCTTGAAATCGTTCCGTATACCACTGGAGTCAGACAACGAACCGATCGGCACGAGATCCCTCTGGCGCACAGGTTGGAACTGGCTGTTTCGATCGCTTGTCGAAGGATACATCGTCAGCATCGGTGTCTGGGTGATGACCTCACCGCTGATTGCTTCGCAATTTCATCTGGTTTCTCCCATCGGGTTCGTCTTGAATGTGCTGCTGAGCCCGTTGATTACCCTGATGTTCTGGCTGGGCTATTCGTTTCTGCTCCTCGGCCTGGTCTCACCAGATATCTTTGGAATCCTGGGAGCTCCGTTTGATGTGACGCTCAACTGGTTCTTGTCCATCATCCAGGCCGCCACATTTGATCTGGGGCACACCTACGTCACGGCACCGCCCCTGTGGTGGATGATTGGCTTTTATACCCTGACGGTCTCCTTTGCCATTGTCGATCAGTGGTACGGGAGGATCTTCTGGTCGGCGCGAGCGGCGCTGGTCTGGTCGGTGATTGGACTGGCGGTCTCGTTGCAACCGGGGGAGGCGAAGGGGCTCCGTTGTACCGTCCTGTCGGTTGGACACGGACTCAGCGTCCTGCTGGAACTCCCGAATGGTCAATCGCTGCTGTATGACGCAGGCGGAATGAGCGGTGGAACTCGGACGGCGCGTTCCATCGAGGCCGCGATCTGGTCCTCAGGAAAATCGCGTCTCGACGCGATCGTGGTTTCACATGCCGATGCGGACCACTGCAATGCAGTCCCTGAACTGGTGGAAATCGTGCCGACCCGGACGTTACTGGTCAACCGCACATTTCTCGACTGGACTCAGCCGCCCGTTGCTGTAGCGATTGAACGATCCGCGGCAGCAGGAACATCCATTCAACTGCTTGCTGCGGAACAAACGTTAGAACTTGATCCGAGCGTCGAAATCAGCGTGCTGCATCCCTCGGTCGATTTCGTCGCCAAGTCGGATAATGCCAATAGCCTCGTGCTGTGCGTGACTTATGCTGACAAGCGGATTGTGTTGACCGGCGACATCGAAAAAGATGGCCTCGTTCGACTGCTGAAATCTGAGCGTCTCCATGCGGATATCCTGCTGTCGCCACATCACGGGAGTCTGGCTGCGAATTCACGAGATCTGGCCCGCTGGGCGACTCCGGAATGGTTGATTGTGAGCTGTCGCGACGATGGCGTTCGAGATCGTCTGACATCGCAATTTGGTTCAGAAACTCAAGTGCTGACAACAGCACGATTTGGAGCGGTCCGGTGTGAGATCAGTCCCGACGGGGTGCTCACGGTTTCTCCCTTCAAAAACGGGCAATTACGCTGATATCCATCCGGAACCTTACGTTGTGTGTCCAATCAACGGAACGCGACTGTTTCCCAAAAGATTTCGTTTTGGTGAGACGTCGCAGCGATTCACCGATTCGCCACTGTTGATGCTCGCATCCGGTGCCACTGATGACTACCATCAATGGTTCGTACCGCCCTCGTTCGAGGGCGGAATGGCATTTTATTTGACGACTCTTCCGCACGAGCGACATTTATGACCGATTCGAACGCGCTCCCTTCCCAGCCATCCGCAGATTTTGTGCCACCGCATCCAGGTTCGCAGGTCATGCCCCAGTGGGATGCGGGCGAACTTCCTGAGGCTCCTGTATTTCAGTTGCGGAACTGGACGGCATTCATCGGTCCAAGCATGGTGATGGCCGCGGCTGCCATCGGTGGCGGCGAATGGCTGACCGGCCCGCTTGTCACAGCGAAATATGGGGGTGCGCTCCTGTGGCTGTCGACCCTCAGCATCCTCGGCCAGGTTGTCTATAACATCGAAATCAGCCGGTACACCCTGTACACGGGCGAACCGATTTTTACCGGGAAATTTCGAACGCTGCCAGGCCCGATGTTCTGGCTGGGAATCTATCTGATTCTGGATTTCGGTTCATTTCTGCCCTATCTGGCATCAAACGCGGCGATTCCGGCGGCAGCATTGTATCTAGGACGCCTTCCCAGTGCGTCAGATTCGTCGCTGCTCGCCGTTCTGTCGTGCGTACTGTTCATCCTCTTGCTGCTACCGCTCACGATCGGCGGCAAGGTCTACAATTCATTGAAAGCGATTATGACGTTCAAGCTGATCGTCGTGATGGGTTTTCTCATATTCCTCGCGGTGTTTTATTCGCGACTGGATACATGGACTGAAATCGGCTCGGGTTTCTTCAAGTTCGGTAACTTCCCTGTGATTGCCGATGAAGACTTGAACGGTAACGGGAAGCAGGACGAAGGGGAAAGTCCTCACAAGCCGAAGGTTGAAAACATCTCCTCAAGTTGGGCTCAAGGACGACTCTTTCCACGTCTCGACCTGTCAATGATTGGTATCCTTGTTTCCATGATTGCGATCTCGGGGAACGGCGGATTGACCAATACTCCGATCAGTAACTTTACACGCGAACAGGGCTGGGGAATGGGGCGGCACGTTGGGGCCATCCCCAGTATTGTCGGTGGCCACGCCATCGAATTGTCGCATGTGGGCATGGTTTTCCAGGTCACAAAAGAATCACTGGAACGCTGGAAGCGATGGGTCTGGCATATCGAACGGGAACAGATCTGGCTGTGGCTTCCTGCGTGTTTTCTGGGGCTGGCATTGCCGAGTATGCTTTCGGTGCAATTCTTGCCACGTGGGACCGACTTGAAGGACAAGAATCAGGCGGCTGCCATGACCGCGGACGGGGTCGGTGAAGCGGTCGGTGGCAAGGCGGAAATAACTCAGGGGACCGACGGTAAGCAACAGATTCGTCGCTCGTTCCTGAACCATTCGTTCTGGAGTCTGACGCTGTTCTGCGGGTTTCTGGTCCTGGCGACGAGCATGGCCTCCACGGCTGACGGTGTGCTGCGGCGATGGGTCGATGTCTGCTGGACGGCATTGCCGTTCCTGCGTTCGTGGGATACGAAGCATATCGGCAAGCTCTATTTCGGCGTCCTGTGCATTTATGCTGGACTCGGGTTGGTGATGCTTTCGTTTGTCAAAGCGGACGTCTTGCTGATCTTCTCTGGAATGATCTACAACTACGCGCTCGGATTCAGCAGTCTGCACGTCGCGGTCATCAATACGGTTTTGTTACCGCCTGCCTTGCGCCCCAGCATTGCCCGTCGAATGCTGCTGGTCCTGGGAGGGGTATTTTTCCTGACGGCAGCAGTGGTCTCATCCTATGTTGAGATTCCGAAGCTGCGTGCTGCACTCAAGCCAGCCGTCGCAAAAGTAGAAGACAAGGCGAAAGATGCGACAGTAAAGCCAGCCGAGGACAAGCAGGCACCGAAGAACTGATACGGTGAAGTTTGCTCGTGAACCAGGAATTCTGTTACGTATTCCCCGTTATTTTCAAGGATGAAATGTGAACGAGATTTCAATCTGGCTTGAGCGGCTGACAGTCATATTGCCACAGGGTTCTGGCACGGGGCCAGCGGTACCACCACTGATCGGATCCATGTTCTGGACGATTCTGGCCGCTGCCGACACCGAGCAAGGCTTCAGTCTGCTGGAGTTGCTGCGGTGGGGATTCGATCTGCTGCTCCATCTGGATGACGAACTGAAAAAGATTGTCGCCCAGTATGGCCTGTGGGCTCACCTGATTCTGTTTGGAGTCATCTTCTGCGAAACAGGTCTGGTCGTCACTCCGTTTCTCCCCGGCGATTCGCTCCTGTTCGCGGCGGGGGCATTCGCTGCCGACGGGTCGTTGCGAATCGAATGGCTCTTGCCGTTGTTGATTGTGGCTGCGATCGCAGGTGACACCGTCAACTACTGGATGGGGCATTGGTTCGGCGAGCATGCCTTCAGTGGAAAGATCCCGTTTCTGAAGAAAGAACACCTGGAAAAGACCCATCGCTTCTTCGAAAAATATGGTGGCAAGACGATCATCCTCGCTCGATTCGTCCCGATCATTCGTACCTTTGCCCCGTTTGTGGCAGGGATGGGCTCGATGAACTATCGCCTGTTTCTTGTCTACAATGTCGTCGGAGGCATCGCCTGGGTTCTGATTTTCGTGCCGCTTGGGTACTGGTTCGGAACGTTGGAGATCGTCAAGAAGAACTTTGAACTCGTCATGGTCGCTATTGTCGGTTTGTCATTACTGCCACCAGCCTGGGAACTGGCCCATCACTGGTGGATTCACCGAAAGCAGAAGACTGCCTGAGGAAATCGAATCGCGCGTCGCTTCTTATGAGCGGCATCACTTTTTATGAGGGGGCTTGGCTGGCTTCGCGCGATGCGTTCGGATGGCACCGAGTGCTTTCTGAAAGTCGTCGGGCAGCGGTGCTTCGAACTCCATCCTCTGACCCGTCACAGGATGGTCAAAGCAGAGACGCAATGCGTGCAATGCCTGTCGGGCGAGCAATACTTCCTCCTGTTCTGGCGGAAGGTTTTCCACGAGATCAGACATCTTCAGCGAGCTGTGGCCTTCATACAGTCGGTCTGCAACGATGGGGTGCCCCAGATGATGCATGTGAACTCGCAACTGGTGAGTTCGTCCCGTCTGAGGGCACAGGCGTAGGAACGTAAATCCCCGATGGCGTTCTAAGACTTCGTAAAACGTCGCGGCAAAGCGGGAATTACCACCCTCGGGGCAGACCATCATCCGTTCCCGGTTCCGCTGGCTGACGCGAACGTGCGTCTCAATAAAGTCACGATCGAAAGAGACTTCGCCCCAGGCGATTGCGCGATATTCTTTCTCAACTGTCCGCTGCTCAAACTGACTGCTCAGATTGGCGTGAATTGTATTGTCTTTCGCGACCACCAGGACTCCGCTCGTATCGCGGTCCAGGCGGTGGACGATGCCAGCTCGGTGCTTGCCCGCGACGTCACTGAGCTTGTCGAAATGAAACTGCAGAGCGCCTGCTAATGTCCCGAGATAGTTGCCTCGTCCCGGATGGACGATCATATTGGCGGCTTTGTTGATTACGATCAGGTAGTCATCGTCATACAGGATATCCAGCGGAATATCTTCAGGAGGAAGGGTGCGGTCCGGGTTCTTCGGCAACTGGAATTCGAGACAATCGTTGACTCGCAGTCGCCTCGCCATCTTGACGGGCAGACCGTTACACAGCACCAGGCGTTCTTCGATGACTCGCTGAAAAGCAGCGCGACTGAAATTGGGATGCAACCTCGAAAGGTAATGGTCGACGCGCCATCCATGGGCGCGGGCTTCCACGACGACTTTCTGGACGCTCCCCGGTTCTGCCGCAGGTTCGGCGGCTTCGATTGGCTCTTCGGGTTCGTCTTCAGGAATTTCATCGGTCATGGAATCTGTCACCAAAAATGAAGCGTGACATGTCGAAAGGGACATGTCACCAGTCTACCAACAAGAATGGCACGCCCTCAAAAAGCTTGGGGCGTGCCAGCGAGGATTTTTGCTATTTATCAATCGGGCTGAATCCAGTCAGCCGGATCATTCTTTCTTTTCAGCCTTTGGTTCAGCAGGCTTTTCTTCGGGCTTGGCCTCTTCCTTTGCAGGAGCCTCAGGCTTTGCTTCTGGCTTCGGCTCAGGCTTCGCGGCGTCACCTTCTGGCTTAGCAGGATCAGCGGGCTTTTCCGTTTTCGGTTCTTCCTTCGCCGGTTCGCTTTTGGCGGGGTCTACTGGCTTTTCGTCGCTCTTCTTTTCGGCATCCGGCTTCTTGGCATCACCTTCCGGCTTCAGAATGGAATCGTGATTGAATTCACTCTTTCCGGGTGAGGGAAGCATGCTCTCCAGATCGTCCTTTGTGTCGCCGTCTTTCGGTCGAGCTTCCGATGGCTTTGGCGTCTGCTTACTGAACCACGCGTAAAATTCTTTCGCCCCGCCTGTTTTCAGAGACGCAATGCGCTGATCTGCGACTTGCTTGTAAAACGTTTCCGGCAATGCATCGAGCAAACGTTGGTAGGCATCAATCGCCTTGCCAGTGTCGCCGCTGTTCGTCGCTTCAGTCGTAACCGCGAGTCCCCACAACGCTCTTTCCAGAATGGCGGGTTCGGCCCCCTTTTCGTCGGCAACTTGCGAATATCGTTCGGACGCTTTCTTCAATTCACCCAGGGCAAATTCGCGATCCGTAAACAAGCGAGACATACCAGCCTGCTGATAGCTTTCTGCTTCACGCAGCTTGGCCCACCGACCTGCAATCGTTCCCTTATGCGTGTCGGCGATATGTGCGTATTGTTCAACCGATGAGGCTTGTTCAAGCAAGGTCCAAGCAGCGGTGGCCTTGGCACTCGATTGGCGTGACCACCAGAGACATCCCGCAGCGACGACCAGAATCACGCAGATTCCCATCACAATCTTGGTTGCGTGTTCTTCCAACCGATGACCGATTGCAGTAATCGTCTGGCCAAGTTGGTTTGTTGGTAGGCCCTGAGGATCTTCGGTATTCATGCTGACAAACATCCGTGATGTGTACTGTTAAACCACACAAAACGCCCGATGCGTGTGGCCCTGCGAGTATAGAAGTGCTTGGCGAGACCGTCAAGTTTCGCGAACTTCTCTCGTCACAATCATTTACGCGTACGAGCAAGGCCAATTCCGACCGACCGGGCCTCGTTTCGATGAATTCTTCTGAGCGGCCAACCCTTTGACCCTCAATCCCATCCGAGTAGACTTCGATTGAGGATCACCTACCGAAGTGGTCGGCCTTCCAGGGGCTTGCCATTCGTATCGAGAATCTGGAAATGGTGAATTCCAGCCTTCCGCTGGTCGGTGTAGGTCCAGACGATCTTCTTTTCACGGGTCACTTCAAACAACTTGGTTTTGCCCGAGGAGGCATGGTAGGCCGTAATCACCGTGTTTCCGTTTGGCAATCGCTGCCCGCCGCACGCATCATCAAATGGCTTCGATGGAAAGTCGTCGTTGGAGACCTTCCAGACCGTTTCACCAGCCTTATTGACTTCAATTGTCAGGTTTCCGATCGTGCAGTTGATCAACGTATTCCCATCATCCAGCCGGATCGCGGTGAATGGCCAGTTGGGGGTCGCGACCTCCCAGACGATTTTTCCATCGGGTTGGTATTCGCGGACGACCTTATCCAGCAATTGTGGAACGAGGTAGTTCCCGTTCGCCAGCTTGCGAGCCATCCGGGTCTGCAGATGGTGATCCTTGGTCTGAGCCTGCAAAGGAACTTCGACGACGATCTTTCCTTCCCGATTGACTTCCAGCAGCCGAGGCTTGTTGCCGGCCTCCGTCAACATGATGTTGCCGTTCTCCAAGGCCTGAGCCGTATTCACTTCGGATTGAGTCCCATTGAATTCAAAGACCACTTTTCCTTCGCGAGTCACTTCGACGACCGAACCGCCGTCGTTTGCTTTGGAAATAGTCAGCAGGATATTTCCGTTGGGCAGGACCCAGCCATCGCGCGTCGACTTGGGATATGACCATGTGGTTTTGCCACTACCATCAACAATAAACGTCTCGCCACCCGTGACCAGAAACGAATGCGTGATTGCAGTCTCGTCAGCACCGGATGCTTTACCGCAGGCCGCTGGGAGACCAGCGACAAGTGCGCAAATCGCAATCCATGCCATTCGACTAACCGGGTGTCTCATGTTCATTCCTGACGTAGAAGGTTCAATGGTGCAAACTCGTTGAATTGTCACAGCGGCCAATCAGAACGACACCTGAAATTTATTCCGTGCCGTGCTATGCCTTGAATCCGGTCATATAGGGGAGCGTTTTTGCCGCTGCCTGAACTGCATCGGCCCCTTCCAGCAACTGACCAAGGAAGTCCCATTTCCCCGTTGTCAGGGCCAGTCGAGCACCGTCCGGGATCGAGATCGGAACTGTCAATGACCCAGCCTTGGCCTGCAGCGAGTTGAGATCTACGGAGATGGAAATCTTCGGGTCCGCGTTGATCGCGGCGGTCAATTTTTCGAGGTCACCGCGCGAGGCACAGACGCATGGGACACCCAACGTCGTGCAATTTCCAAAGAAGATCTCTGCGAATGATTCGCCGATGATCGTTTTGATCCCCCATCGCATCAGTGCCTGAGGAGCATGTTCGCGTGAAGAGCCACATCCAAAGTTGCGACCAGCGACCAAGACTGCGGCTCCTTTGAATCGGGAATCGTCAAAGGGATGAGAACGATCCTGCTGACGATCGTCTTCAAACGAATGTTCACCCAGGCCGTCAAATGTCACACATCGCAGGAAGCGAGCGGGGATGATGCGATCGGTATCGATATCATCCAGCAACAAAGGGATTCCAGTGCCAGTCACTTGTGTAATGAGTTGCATCGCAAAGTTCTTTCTATTTTCAGCGGGAAATCTTCCCTGCCGTTGAATCTGAGTACGCTGTTTTCGAGGAGGAATTCGGCCTAGAGCATCGATCGCACATCACTGACGCAGCCATTGATCGCTGCAGCAGCAACCATTGCGGGGCTCATCAGTAACGTTCGTCCGGTTGGGCTTCCCTGTCGTCCCTTGAAATTTCGATTGCTGGACGACGCACAGACTTCGCGGCCCTTCAGCTTGTCGGGATTCATCGCCAGGCACATCGAACAGCCTGCTTCTCGCCATTCAAAACCCGCAGCTTCGAAGATCTTGTCCAATCCTTCATCCATCGCCTGTTGTCGGACAAGTTGCGAGCCTGGTACGACGAGAGCCTTCACCCCCGCAGCAACTTTACGGCCCTTGGCGATTGCGGCGGCTTCGCGCAGGTCAGAGATACGTCCATTCGTGCAGGAACCAATGAAGGCAACGTCGATTTTGACCCCTTGAATGGGCTGATCTTCATTCAAGCCCATATAGGCAAAGGCGTCGCCCGTCCCCTTCTGATCGTCTGCAGTCAACGTCGACAACTTCGGCAGTCGCTCCGAAACCCCGACAGATTGAGCTGGATTGATTCCCCAAGTCACGGTCGGTTCGATTTCACTGCCGTTGAACGTCACCCGGTCATCGAATTCCGCATCCGCAGGAGACGCCAGACTCAACCACCATGCGGCAGCGCGATCGAAATCGGCTCCCTGAGGAGCAAATGGTCGCCCCTTGATATAGTCGACCGTTGTCTGGTCAGGGTTCACGTAACCACACCGTGCTCCCCCTTCAATGCTCATGTTACAGACGGTCATTCGTTCTTCGATTGTCATACGATCGAAGACTTCACCCGCATACTCATAGGCATAACCGACACCACCCTGAACACCCAATTTGCGAATGATGTGCAGGATCACGTCCTTGGCGAAGACGCCCGGTCGCAGCTTGCCAGTGACTTCGATTCGGCGAACCTTGGGGCGGCTGAGCGCTAACGTTTGAGTCGCCAGAACGTCGGCAACCTGACTCGTTCCGATCCCGAATGCGATCGAGCCGAATGCACCGTGCGTGCTGGTGTGGCTGTCACCGCAGGCAATCGTCATCCCAGGCTGAGTCAAACCCTGTTCGGGGCCGACGATGTGGACGACTCCCTGCCGAATATCCTTCAGGTCAAACAAACGGACGCCGAAATCGCGGCAATTCTTTTCGATCGCCGACATCATTTCTTCGGCCAGTCCGTCCGCAAACGGACGCAACTGATTGTCGGTTGGGACGATATGATCGACAGTCGCCAGAGTCCGCTCGGGAAACATCACCGTCAGATTACGGTCACGCAGAATTGAAAACGCCTGAGGACTGGTCACTTCGTGGATGAGGTGCAGGCCAATAAACAATTGAGTCTGTCCGGAAGCGATCGAACGGACAGAATGAAGATCCCAAACCTTGTTGAACAGATTGCGACGGTCGGTCATGTCAAAATCCAAGTGAAAAAGAACGCAAATTTCCCGCAAGTCGAATTGTACCAATCTGATCGCGTCGGGCGAATCGTTCAAACTGAATTTGACTCCAAAATCCGGGGAGAATGACGTACCTTTCAGGAATGGATGGGTGATCACCCGATTTTGTAAAATCGAATTCTGTCAGCCTTCGACGTCCCGTCGGTTGTCACGCCTCAAATGGCATCCGAATCTGCTGATCGGATTTCAGCGATGCAAAGTTACTTGCTCTTGCAACCTGAAGCGCGTGTAATATCGATCGAAAATTTACCGGAACGCAAGGGATTTTGATCCATGGGAATTGTCCTCGCCAGCACCTCACCCTATCGCAAGCAACTGTTGGAGCGACTTGGGTTACCCTTTGAGCAGCGAGTTCCGCTGTGTGACGAATCACTCTTGAAACAGTCTCCTTTTACCAGTGCTGCGGGATTGGCACGGACGTTAGCCACGGCCAAGATTGAAAGTCTGATTCCGACTCACCCAGACGACACGCTGATTGGTGGAGATCAGATTGTCGAAGTGGATAATCAGATTCTGGATAAGCCAGAAACGGTGGACCGGGCGATCGAGCAACTGGCTTTGCTGGCAGGCCGGTCGCACCGGATTGCGACGGCTGTTGCCGTCTGGGATGAAGGTCGGCTCAACACTTACGTCGATATCACGACATTAACCATGCGTCCGCTCGACTTGCCTGCAATCAAGCGTTACGTCGAAGCCGATCAGCCGCTGGATTGCGCGGGATCTTACAAGCTCGAGTCTCGCGGAATTACGTTGTTCGAACGGATTGAAACTGCCGACTACACCGCAATCATCGGCCTGCCACTGATAACCCTCACATCCATGCTCCGCGGAATCGGGTACATCATCCCCTGATTTCCATGTCTGTTTCCAATTCCGGTTCGGCAGGAGCCTCACCGCCTCACCCTCCCGTCACGGGTGCATTTCCAACGATGCGGCCATTCTGCTAACTCATCAGCCCATCAGCGTTTATCAGTGTTCATTAGCGGTTCAAAGATCATCAGAGGTCCCACTTCCCATAATCCAACTCAAATATGAGAAAGTTGAACCTCGCGTCCAGTCGATTTGGAAATATTGCCGCAGTCGGGTATACTGTTGAGACTGAGTTTCAATCCGCGAAAGCCGAGGGTCGGATGCTCGTCGTACCGCTCGAAATGATGTCTACAGGCGAACAGGGACGTGTCTGCAACCTGGACGGGTCGCCAGAACTCGTTGTCAGGCTTGAAGAAATGGGCCTGCGCGAAGGGGCCAGCGTTCGTATGGTGCGCTCCGGCTCCCCTTGTATCCTGGCGATCAACGATCACCGCCTTTCACTCCGCTTCGACGATTGCGCCACTGTTCTGGTGGAAGTCACGCGATGAAAACTCTCAATGACCTGCGTCAACCCGGCCAGCGCGGGGAGATTCTTGATGTGACAGGTGACGATGCGGTCGCTGTGCGACTGATGGAAATGGGACTGACGGAAGGTGCCGAAATTGAACTCGTGGGATTTGCCCCGTTGGGTGACCCGATTGAGTTTCTAATCCGTGGCTACCGGCTCTCACTCCGCAAAGCCGAAGCGGCACGCGTCGCCATTGAAGTCCTCTGAGTTCTCTTACTACCTTCGCCTGAAAGTTGCTGCTCGTAATGACTTCTGCTCCCTCACCAACTGCGGGCCCGATTACTGTCGCCGTGATTGGTAATCCGAATACCGGAAAGAGCACACTTTTTACCGCACTCACAGGAATTCATTCTCGCATCGGAAATTACCCTGGCGTCACAGTCGAAAAGAAGATTGCCAAGTTCCAATTCAACGATCGCGAAATTCGTCTGGTCGACCTGCCTGGAACCTACAGTCTTTCGCCCCGATCACTCGACGAAATGGTCTCGGTGGAAGTCCTCCTGGGGCGACAGGCAGAAGTCGGGAAGATCGATGTCGTTGTCTGTATCGCAGACGCGTCAAACCTCGAACGCAACCTGTATCTGACCAGCCAGATTCTCGATCTTGGACTTCCAACCGTCCTTGTCCTGAATATGTGGGACGTGGCGGTGTCTCGGGGTGTCACCATTGAGGCCGAAGCACTGTCGAAAAAACTTGGAATTCGCGTGGTGCCGTGCGAAGCCCATCGTCATCGACAGATCGACGATGTCAAACGAGCGATTCTGTCCGCGGCCGGTCAATCCGTGATTTCTCCCCCTCGTGTGTTTCCTCCTGAGTTTTACGAAGAAGGGCTGCGATTACAGTCCATTCTCAAGGGCTGGGGTGATCCGGACGTTCCATTTTATGTTGCTGAACGAATGTTGCTCGACGTCGGTGGGCAAGTCGAAACATCGTTCACGGCACGTTTTCCTGCACAGTTACCGGACGAATTGAATTGTGCTCGCGAGCGATTGAAGGCCAACGGATTTCGGGTCCCGTCTGCCGAAGCCAAGGCACGTTATGCCTGGGTTCGTGAAACATTGACGGGAGTTTTGACGACACCCGCAGAACGGCCTGCAACACGCAGCGATCGACTGGATCAATGGCTGACACACCGAACCTGGGGTCTGCTGGCATTTGCGTTCATCATGTTTGCGGTCTTTCAATCCATTTCGACGTTCGCATCACCCCTGATGAGCTATTGCGAAATGGGTCAGCAGGCCGTTGGGGAGTTTGTCGGATCTTGGATGGCACCGGGACCATTTCGCAGCCTGGTTGTCGACGGAGTGATCGCCGGGGTCGGCGGGATTCTCATCTTCCTTCCTCAGATCTGCTTTCTCTTCCTGTTCATCGCACTACTGGAAGACTGCGGATACATGGCGCGTGCCGCGTTTCTGATGGACAAGTTGATGACCAAAGTCGGACTGAGCGGAAAGTCGTTTGTCCCCTTGATGTCGTCTTTCGCCTGTGCGATCCCTGGAATTATGGCGACGCGAACCATTGAGAACCGCCGCGATCGGATGGTCACAATTCTCGTCGCTCCACTCATGAGTTGCTCGGCGCGATTCCCGGTCTACACCCTGATGATTGTGGCATTCATCCCGAATATCAAATGGCTGAGTGGATGGATTTCGCTCCATGGGATCCTGTTCTTCGGGATGACATTCCTGGGGGCGGCGATTGCCATTCCAATCGCTTGGCTCTTCAAAAAGACTCTGTTTCGCGGAGAAACTCCTCCGTTTGTCATGGAGCTTCCCGGCTATAAATGGCCGTCGCCTCACATTGTCTTAAATCGCGTTTACGATCGAGCTCGTGCATTTGTGGCTCGAGCCGGGACTCTGATCTTCGCGACATCAATCCTGATCTGGGCAGCCAGTTATTTCCCTGCGGACCATTCCAGGCAGTATCAGATCGAGGACCAGATCGATCAGATGCGAGCAACCGTTCAATCGGAACTTTCACAGCAGGCCGAATTGGAGGCAGCACAAAAAGCACTGCCTGAAAGTGATGCCGCGGAAAGGACTGTCCTCGATCAAAAACTCGCAGACCTTCAGCCTCGCCTCGAACCACTCAATAAGCTGATCGAAGAAAAGAACGCCATTTCTGAGCACCTGCTGGAAACGAGCTATCTCGGCCGGGTTGGCAAGACCATCGAACCTGTTGTGAAACCGCTTGGCTGGGACTGGCGGATCGGAGTCGGTGTACTGGCGTCGTTCCCGGCTCGCGAAGTCATCGTGTCGACTCTCGGGACAATCTACAGTCTGGGAGGTGACGTCGATGAGTCGCACACGGGACTCCATCACGCCTTACAGAATTCAAAATGGCAGGACGGTCGCCCTGTCTATACGATCCCCGTGGCATTGTCGATCATGGTGTTCTTTGCGCTGTGTGCACAGTGTGTCTCGACGCTGATGGTCATCCGTCGCGAGACAAACAGTTGGAAGTGGTCACTGTTTACGTTCGCCTACATGACTGCTCTGGCCTACATCGGCGCATTGGCAACGTTCCAGATCGGGACATGGATCACCGCCGTGTAACACATTCATTGCCGAACTGAAAAGTCGTCAGCAGTATTCGGTGGCATCGCACGCTGTTGTTTCAGTAGATCGTTCGGATCTACACGCCCAATTCGCACCATGCTCGTCCGATCCGACGAAGCAGATCCGAGGCAATCATTCCTGGCTTTGAAAGCTCTTCGGCGGCCAGATCCCCGGCAAGGCCGTGCACATGTACTCCCAATTGGGCCGCCTCGAATGCGGTCATCCTCTGCGCAAGTAGCCCGGTGATCAGTCCCGTCAGGACATCTCCTGTTCCACCCGTGGCCAGCCCGCTGTTGCCTGTCTGATTCACTGCCAGTCGCTTGCCATCTGTGATGATCGTCTGATGCCCCTTAAGAACGAGAACAACCTCATTCCGGCGGGCAAACTCGGCGGCGTACTTCTGGCGATCCTGCTGAATGACAGCGGTTTCAATTCCCGTCATCCGGGAGAATTCTCCCGGATGCGGGGTCAGTATTCGTGCAGCCGCGCCACCTGGTCGCTTGAACAGATAGGGGCGCCGCGCGAGAAGATTCAAAGCATCTGCATCAACGACAAGCGGGATCTGTAATGAATCGTAAAGGTCACAAACCAGTTCCTGAAGTCCCGACGACTGCCCAAGTCCCGGACCAATTGCCGCTGCATTTTGGGGTTCTACCAGTTCTTGAATTCGTTTCAG
This sequence comes from uncultured Schlesneria sp., assembly GCA_903911795.1. Classification (GTDB taxonomy): domain Bacteria; phylum Planctomycetota; class Planctomycetia; order Planctomycetales; family Planctomycetaceae; genus Schlesneria. Next base: position 9,504 of record CAIWEX010001040.1, on the reverse strand, counting down.
GGCTGCCGGTTTCAAACGTCCCAATTCATCTTCTGGTAGGCCCGCGGTCAGGTACGATGGTTCGTAACCAGCAACGATGTCCTGAATCCCTTGTGGAATTGCCGCCGTCACCAAACCTGCTCCCCCGCGCAGGGATGCCGTGGCTGCCAGACATGCGGCACCGCTCATGCCACGACTTCCAGCAATCACCAGTGCTCGACCGCAATCCCCCTTATGAGCGTCGTCCGTACGACTCGGGAGCAGTGGCAAGCTGGTAATGACTTCTATGTTTGTGACGGATTCGGTCATGATTTCTTTTCAATTTGAGATTGTCGTGCGATCATCGCAGCAAGATAGCCACCCTTGAAGCCCGCGTCGATGTTCACGACCGCCACGTTCGCCGCACAACTGTTCAGCATACTCAGCAAAGCCGAAAATCCACCAAGATTCGCCCCGTATCCGACGCTTGTCGGGACCGCAATCACAGGGACCGAGACCCAGCCGGCAACAACGGACGGAAGTGCTCCCTCCATCCCGGCAACAACCACGACGACATCGGAGTTCTGCAGCCGTTCACGGTTGGCCAAAAGTCGCTGTGGACCCGCGACGCCAATATCCATCACAAGCTCTGCGTCACAACCCATCCACAAAACGGTCTCCAGTGCTTCTTCAGCCACCGGGCGATCGCTGGTCCCTGCAGTAACGACGACAACCCGGCCGCGAGTCTGGACCGTTGATGTGGTCAGGGTTACTGTTCGAGCAACGTGGTTTGCTCGTGCTGTGGGAAACGCCTGGCAGACGTGTTGCGACAGTTCCGGAGACATTCGGGTTGCGAAAGAATTCTGTCCCGCAGCTGCCTGAGCCCTGAACACCGAGACGATCGCTTCAGCCGATTTGCCCTCACCAAAAACCACTTCAGGAAACCCGCAACGGCGAGCTCGGTCCATGTCCACGAGTACGTCCGATCCCGCGATCGTCGGAGAATAGGCTGTTCGCAGTGTCTGTTCGACGCCCTGCCAGTCAACGGTGCCGCGCTGCCACTGTGTAAATAACTCCTGCAACTGTTCCGGAGACATTCAATGATTCCTGGATCAACCGGCTACCGGCGCGACCGACTGAAAAACGTTGGAACGCTTTTCATGACTGAATTTTCGGCGGTGACTTCAGGCCAGCAGTTCTTTCACCACGTTAGCGGTCTCGACCCCAGTCAGTCTGGAATCGAGTCCCTGGAACTTGTAACTGAACCGATTATGGTCAATTCCCAACAGGTGCAGTAGCGTTGCATGGACATCGTGAACCGAGACTCTGTTTTCCACGGCATGATAGCCAAACTCGTCTGTAGCACCGTAGCTCATTCCAGGCTTAAATCCCCCGCCGGCGAACCACATCGTGAAGCCTGCCAGGTGGTGATCTCTTCCGTTGCCCTGAGCCATTGGTGTGCGACCAAACTCAGACCCGAAGACAATGATTGTGTCCTTCAACATGTCTCGCTGCTTCAGGTCTGTAATCAGAGCTGCGACCCCTTGATCGACTTCCTTGGCAGTTCCAGCCGAGTGCTCCTTGACCGCACCGTGATGGTCCCAGTCGCGATGGTACAATTGGATGAATCGGACTCCCCGTTCCGCCAATCGCCGGGCCAGCAGACAGTTTGACGCAAACGATCCGTCTCCACCTTTGGTTCCATAGAGATCGAAAATGTGCTCAGGCTCTTTGCTGACGTCCATCAACTCCGGAACACTCGACTGCATTCGGAAGGCGAGTTCGTACTGGCTGACGCGCGTGGCAATCTCTGGATCTTCCAGCCGCTGCTGCGCCAGTCCGTTGAGCGACTGAATGGCATCGACGACATCGCGCTGACGTTTGCTGGTCACTCCCTTGGGGTTTCCGACGTACAACACCGGATCTCCCGTGCCACGGAATTCGACTCCTTGAAATTCGCCTGGCAGGAATCCCGAATGCCACTGCCGTGCAGCAATCGGTTGCTTCTGGCCAAATTTTCCCGTGGAAACCATCACGACGAATCCGGGCAGACTGTCCGACTCGGAGCCCAGTCCGTATTGCAGCCATGATCCCATCGCGGGGCGTCCTGCAATCATGCTCCCAGTGTTCATGAACGTATGAGCCGGATCGTGATTGATCGCATCCGTGTGTAGCGACCGGACGATACACATCTCGTCGGCACACTTTGAGCCGAGCAGCGGCCAGATTTCAGAGATCGATTGACCGGACTGGCCCCATTGTTTGAAGGCATGCTGGGGCCCAAAACAATTCAGCTTCTGGCCCTGCAATTGAGCAATCTGCTGTCCCTTGGTAATCGATTCCGGCATCGCCTGGCCATGGAGTTCGGCCAATTTTGGCTTGTGGTCGAACGTCTCGAGGTGAGTCATTCCCCCTGCCATGTACAGCCAGATGACTCGCTTGGCTTTAGGAGTGTGATGCATCGGTTGCAGCACCCCTTGCCACTTGGGTCCGGTGGGTGAAACCGCTTCTGCTGCTCGACCTTCACGAGCCAGCAGAGACTGCAGCGCCATGGACCCGAGGCTGATTCCCGTGGTTTGCAAGAATGATCGGCGGGCCACATCAATGGGTAGTGTCATCTTGAATCCTTCGAACTTTCGCCAACGGTGGATGATTGTTTCGTCAGTCGAGTTTTCGTCACAAAATCAGGGTGAACCCGTTGTTTGATCAGTTTCGAGTAATTACTTCGTGCAAGTTGAGGATCGTTCGAGCGACACTCGTCCACGCTGCCAGAGTTGCCGCCGGCAAATCCGTCGGGGTCGGACGGGCACCGATTTTCAACAATTCATTCGCGGCAGCAGGATCGGCCTGGTAGTCCTTCAAATGTGTTTCCAACAGCTTTTCCAGCAGTTGGGATTCCGCAGGTTCAATGGGTCGTGAAACCGCTCGCAGATACGCAAAATTGAGTTTCTGCTGCGTCGAACCTTCATGATGCAGAATAAGTTCAGCAAAAGCCCGTGCCGCTTCGACATAGCTGGGGTCATTGAGCAATACCAGTGACTGCAGCGGGGTATTCGATCGAGGACGGTCCGCGGTGCATTCTTCTCGACAGGGAGCATCAAACGCCAGCAGGCTTGGATGCAGGTACTGTCGCTGCCAATGTGTGTACAGCCCGCGACGGTACAGTTCGTCACCAACGCCGTTTTGCCATTCACGCTGCGGGAAATTCAGGTAGGCCCAGTAACCGGGTGGCTGATAGGGTCGAACACTTTTGCCACCGACTTGAGTCACCAGCAACCCGCTGATCGACATCGCGTTATCGCGAACCAGCTCCGCATCTAACCGGAAGCGACCTTGTCGAGCCAGCCAGCGATTATAGGGATCGACATCACGCAGAGCGGGATTCATCAGTGATGACTGCCGGTACGCCTTCGTCATGACAATCGTTTTCACAAGCCGCTTCACATCCCAGCCCGATTCCATGAACTGGGCTGCAAGATAATCGAGCAAAACAGGATGGCTGGGCCAGTCCCCCTGAGCTCCCAGGTCATCGAGCTTTCGTGACAGCCCCGTCCCGAAGTAGAGCTTCCACATCCGATTGGCAAACACGCGACCCGTCAGTGGATTATCTCGAGCAACGATCCACTTGGCCAGATCCAGCCGAGTCAACCGGGTTTCAGGTGCAGCAGCCGCAGAGAGAACTGCGGGGAAGGCAGGAGTGACCGCTTCACCACTTTCGTCCATCCAGTTTCCACGACGCAGAATCCTGACCATTCGCGGCGCAACCGCTGCCGTGACCAGTGTCGTGGGGATAGTTGCATCCAGATCCTTGCGAGACTTCTCGACAGCCGCCAATTCGTTTCGCGATTGCTGAAGCGACGGAGCAATCGTTCGGAAGTAGGCAGCGACCTCTTTCAATTGAGGCTCACTGCGCTGAGGCGGCGCGATCGCCAAGATCGCACTGATATTCGGCGGAGCAGCATCTGTCACTTTGACCGGACGAGGAGCCGTCGTGGCCGAGAGCCTGAAGAGTCCAATCGTGTGTTGGGGGTTGTCGAGGTTCTGCTGCAAGGCGATTGTCAGCGTATCACCGTTTTCGAGTGTCAGGTCTGATGCCGTTTCAAAAATCGCGACATGGGGTTGTCCGACTTTTTCCATGACAGCCCAGCCCCATTTCTTCCCTTTGGCATCGCCATCAATTGCTGCAGCAATCGCCCATTTTTTGTAGGGGTTGTCGCCAGCAGCCCCGGTCTGCTCGTACGACGCCGTTGCCGTAGAAATTGCCACGGGTCGGTCATCACCGACGGACGGTTTGATCGTCGCAATGAATTCCGACAGTACAAAATTGCCATTTCCCGCTCGCCCAGGCCCCTTTTGCGGCAATGACGGATCAGGCAAAACTTCCAGACGGAACGCAGTTACGCCGGGCGGTAGCTGCTTGATTGCCAGCGTGTAGGTGTCTGTCGCCGGGTTCTTGCCACTGGCGAGGATTGTACCATCGGGACGAGCCGTGAGCGTGACGCCTTCCACTGAGGCAATCGAATCGGGCTTGAGGACCGTCCAGGGAATCTGAGTCTTTTCCCATTCAGCCTGGGCTGCGGCAAGTTCTGGTGTTGCAGTCTCCAGTTTCTGCTTCAATGACGCAATCTGAGCGTCGAGCGCTGCAAGCTGAGTCTCTTGCTGCTGAGTCGGGACCTTAATGTTGGGCCCCCAACTTCCATCGGCGTGTGCACCTGAATAGAGGCCTCGTTCCTGAATGTCGGCAAAAAAAGCTTCAAATCGATAGAAGTCCTTCGTGGTAAAAGGATCAAACTTATGGTCATGGCATTCGGCACACCCGATTGTCACTCCCAACCAGGTTCCAGAAGCATTGCGAACGCGTTCGGCGATGTACTTCGCCAGATATTCCTTGTCCTGCACGCCCCCTTCGGCACTCATCATTCCCAATCGGTTATAGCCGGAAGCGATCCGTTGTTCGCGCGTTGGATTCGGCATCAAGTCACCGGCAAGCTGTTCCGCCGTGAACTGATCAAACCGTTTGTTGGCATTGAAGGATTCAATCACATACTGCCGGAACGGCGCGACGCTCATCTCCTGATCACCGTGATAGCCCACAGTGTCCGCATAGCGAACAAGATCGAGCCACCACATCGCCAATCGTTCACCAAAATGTGGCGACTGCAGCAATCGATCGACTTGCTTTTCATAGGCGCCAGGAGACTGGTCTTGCAAAAATGCGGCCACATCTTTTTCAGACGGTGGGAGACCGATGAGATCGAAGTGGATTCGACGCAGCAGTGTGACCTTATCCGCTTCCGGTGCCGCTTTCAGATTTTGCTCTGCCAAACCGCGAGCAACGAGTTCGTCGACCTTCGAAACGGCCGCTTGTTCGTTCGCCACCGCGACGGCGGCGTCCTTGTGGAGCGGCAGGAATGCCCAATGTCCTTCAAATCGTCCTCCTTGGGCGACCCACTTCTTCAGCAGTTCGATATCCCGAGGTGACACAGTCTTGCCACTTGCTGCTGGTGGCATTTTCTTGTCGGGATCAGTGGAAATGATCCGTCGAATCAGCTCACTCTCTTCCGGTTTCCCTGGGACAATCGTCCCGGGTTTCCCATCGTGACCTTTCAGCCCCGCTTCGGTATCCAGACGCAACTCTGCTTCGCGCTTGTTCTTGTCGGGGCCATGACATTGAAAACAGTTGTCTGATAGCAACGGGCGAATATCACGATTGAACTCAATCGTTTCTGGGATCGGCAAATTTTTGGCGGTGCCTTGTCCGAGTACCATGCCTGGAATCATTGAGGTCAGACAAACTGCGTTCAGACAAACAACCGTGAACCAGCCAGAACACCGCATGAATTCTTCTCCACACTCGGTTCGCACGTCTCGATAATCCGCACTGCAAGATACTTTGGCCGACAGATCAATCCATCAAATTGATCAGTGAAATTCCACTCTGCAGGCATTTTCCAGTGTTCTCAACCTGAACGCAACCGGAGGATCACTTCTGCGCGACTCCCAGCCACCGATTGGGATGTCTGGGATGGCGTTGTGAATTCGCTGAAAGACGCCAGCAACTACTTGTGGGGAAGGAAACGCAGAGGCGCAAAACGCAAGGAGATTGCAGCATTCACCCTCTTTACGGACCTGAGGACTCCGTCTGGCCGATCGGTTTGCCCCGGCAAATCGATCATTCGTCGGGTTCCGAATCGACGTCGATTTCACCTCGCATCGCTTCGGCCAGGCGTGAGGGATCGAGTTGCTCGACGATTGCATAGCGGCCGTCTGTCCAGCGGACAAAATCGATCTGCTTGCAGCGGAGACTGCAGAACGGGGCGGCAGAAGTTCCTTCTTCCGATGTCGCTGACACCGATTTGCCGCAGACCGGACAGGTCATCGGACGAACCATGAGACTCACCTGTTACTTCTTCGAGTCGGAGCCCGATGAACTTCCGCTGGATCCGGAATCGGACTTCTTCGATTCACTCGGCGGTGACTGCGATGCCTTATCAGCTTCCGCCGACTTCTTGTAGGCATCGCTGCGGTAATCGGTTAGATAGAATCCCGACCCACGAAAAATCAGCCCAGCACCCGCACCGATTAACCGGACCGCTTTCTTCTTGCCGCAACTGGGGCACTTCTTCGTTGGCTCAGCCTTGATCGATTGGAATTCTTCCCACACATGCTCGCAGGCACCACATCTGTAATCGTAGGTCGGCATGCCAATCTCCCTTTTGATGCCTGTTAGACGCAACTCTGGGTCGAAAGCGTTTCGCAGGTCAAACGTATAGTAGCTGATTTTAAATGTCGTTCTCGCCTGGTAACGTTCTCACCCAGGTAGCGAACAACGTGAGCGACTTTGCAAGTCCGAGCGATAGCTCGAACTAACACAATCAAATTCTGGTTTCGACGATCGTTCTCGCCGTGTAGCGAACAACGTGAGCGGCTTCGCAAGTTCGAGCGGCAGCTCGAACTAAAAAACTATTTGGAGACGATGACTTTGCTGGGGCGGACGATTCGGTCGTGTAGCATGTAGCCTCGCTCGACATCCTGCAAGACTGTCATGGAGGGATGGTCCGGTGAGGGGATCTGCGAGATTGCTTCGTGGAGGTTTGGATCGAACGGTTGTCCCAGTGCAGGGATCGACTTGGCACCGAAGCCGTTCAGGGCTGTTTCCAGTTGCTTGATCGTGAGTTGAATCCCAATGATCAATTCGTCGACGTTCTTCGATTGTGTTGCAGCCGTAATGGCTCGATCGAGGCCATCGAAGGCGGGGAGCAGTGTCTTCAGGAGTGGCAGTGCGGCGTATTTGCGATCTTCTTCCATCTCCCGCTGCATACGTCGACGATAATTGTCATGGTCGGCGAGTGCACGAGTCCACTTTTCTTTGAACTGATCCCGTTCGGCCGCCGCTGCTTCCAGTTGTTCGTGCAGCGTCGGAGACCCGGCGGGATTGCTGGCGTTCTTGACATCGTCGTTAGGAACTGTCGTTTCATTACTCATGATTCAGCCTTACGTTTGCAAGGGCATTGCCCCGACACAATTCTGTACCACACCACGATGCGTGAATTCGTTTGAATCCAGCCCCGTGGCGGTCATCCTGAAATTTGCTTGCTCCGCTATTCCGCTTCTTCCGTGGCCCCGAAAAACTCTTTCAGCGACTCGAAAAACGATTTTCGGTGGGCACTGACCTGCTTGTCATCCAGTTCAGCCAACTGCCGCAACAGCTCTTCTTGTTTCTTGGTCAACTTCTTGGGGACTTCCACCTGGAACTGCACATGTAGATCACCACGTGAACCACCGTGCGGGTCAGGCATTCCCTGCCCTCGCAGCCGCAGGATTTCGCTCGGCTGGGTTCCGGGTGAAACCGTGACCCGGTGTTTGCCTGTCAGGATCGGGATATCGATTTCGGTTCCGAGTGCCGCTTGAGCGAACGTAATGGGAACCTGGCAGGTCAGATTCTTGCCTTCTCGATCAAACAAGTTGTGCGGCTTGACGTGGATCTCAACATAGAGATCCCCTGCTGGACCACCGCTTTCGCCCGCTTCACCTTCGCCCCGCAGGCACAACTGCATGCCGTTATCGACACCGGCGGGAACCTTAACCGTGATCTTGGATGACCTCGAAACTACGCGTGACCCGCGGCAGTCTGCACACTTATCACGGACAACCTGACCTTGTCCCCGACAGCCCGGACAGGTTGTTTGAACTCGAAAAAAGCCTTGGGATTGGACAACCTGACCACGTCCGCCGCAGTAATCACATGTCGTCGGTTTCGTCCCGGGTTTGGCACCTGTTCCGTTACACGTGACGCAGGAAACATGCTTGTCGATTTCCAGGTCGCGTGAACAACCGACAGCCGCGTCGAGCAGATCAATGGTCAATGAGGTCTGCAGGCTGTTGCCGCGCCGAGCACGTGAACCCCCACCTCCTTTTCGCCCCCCGCCGAAAAAGTCGCCAAACATATCGCCGAAAGCGTCCATGATGTCGCCGACATCACCGAAGCCCGCTCCCCCACCCCCGGCAGCACCGTCGACTCCGGCATGACCGAATCGATCATAGCGAGCCCGTTTGTCGGGATTGCTGAGGATATCGAAGGCTTCGGCCGCTTCCTTGAAAGCAGTGACCGCAGCTTCGTCTCCTGGATTTCGGTCCGGGTGGTGCTTGGCTGCCAGCTTGCGATATGCGCGCTTGATTTCGTCGTCTGACGAAGTCTTTTCGACGCCCAGCACTTCGTAGTAATCCCGCTTCGTCGCCATCACGGCTCCGCTCCAACGTATTCAAGGGACAGGCCCTTGACCGGATTCCAGCTCACGCCCTGAATCGCAAAGTCGCTCGTTGACTGCTTCCCGCAGGATGCACACATCGACCTGGCAATGTGCCCCTGAGAAAACTTCTCAAGTTTTCGGAAATCATCGCTTACTTCGACGCGTCCCGGATAGACAACGAACCGCCGAGGAAGACCTCGGCGGCTCGCTGGTGTCATGTTCTCCCCTGATTACTCGGGGGACTGGGATCGTCGTCTTCAATCAATCGTATCGAGCCGTCATGTCGTGCATAAGCCTGCTCACCACCGAGACACGCCCGGTAGGGACGCAGACAATCACTAGTGGACAGCCCCTTCAACCTTCGACTTCGGCTTGCCATCGGTGTCGTCGCTACGAGTCACCAGGACCGAGGTCGTCAGCATCAAACCGGCGATCGACGCGGCATTGCGAAGAGCACTCTTCACAACCTTCGCTGGATCGATGATCCCGGCTTTGTACATGTCGACGTATTTACCAGCGTTCGCATCGTAACCGGTGTTGGTTGGCAGGTTGCGGACTTCGTCAGCCACAACGCTTCCATCCAGACCACAGTTGTTCACGATCTGTCGGATCGGACCTTCCAGAGCCTTGGCAACGATATGAATACCGATCTTTTCATCACCCTTGGCTTTGACTTCGCTGACTGCTGCGATCGCTCGCAACAGAGCCACGCCACCGCCGGGCAGGATACCTTCTTCAACGGCTGCACGCGTCGCATGCAGAGCGTCTTCCATACGAGCCTTGGTCTGCTTCATTT
>CAIWEX010001039.1 GCA_903911795.1 uncultured Schlesneria sp. | reverse complement strand
TCTGTCGCCGGACCAGTCGATTTGAGCAAGCCTTTCAGCAACAGTGCGGGGCCCATGACTGGCATGACGCTGTAGAACGGTTCGATATCGACCGCCGGAGACGAACAGAATACCGTCAATCCCATCGTTACCATCAGCAGCGGCGTCAGGTAGTACTGGCCTTCTTTACTGCTGCGAGCGAACGTTGCAAATGCCAGGCAAAGGGCACTGAACAGGCTGGCGAGTGGGATCAACATGATAAAGACCCACATCAGCGAACTGACGGGTGGCAGTGCCAGATCACCGAACTTGGCCGAGACGCCGCCGCTGTTGGCCAGCGACGCCATGTACTTACCGGTAAAGCCGAGACTCGACAGATTCAGCAGTGCTGTGGATGCACTGAATAGCATCACCGTCAAGAATTTTCCCAGAACGATTTCGGTGCGCGTGGCTGGGCAGATAAGCAGCGTCTCCATCGTGCCACGTTCTTTTTCTCCTGCCCCCAGGTCGACGGCAGGATAGAACGCACCCGTCAGGGCCATGATCACCAGCAGTGATGGAAACAACTTTGACCAGACATTGGCCGAAACTTGATCGGCTGCGGCCAGGTCAACGGCGGTCGGATTGACGGGAGTCGGAAGATGCTCTGGCAACCCACTGTCGCGCAGGTAGTTCCGTAACAAGGCTCGTTCCCACGAATTGATCACATCGACGACGCGACTATGTGCGATCACCGATTTCTCGTCAGCACTGTTCTGGACGACCACCGGACGCGGATAGTCAAATTTTACAACAGCCTTTTCAGCCGATCCGCGCTGGGCCAGTTCGACCCGCAAACGTTCCAGATTCTGTCGGAAGTCTTCCGGTACAATGATCAGGACCTGAATGTCACTGTCATGGAACGCCTTGCTGAGCGGTTCATTCAATGCCTGAAACTCAGATTCCAGCCGCAGGACTTCTTCCACAGACCGCTTTTCTTCACGTGCCTTCTCGAGATCCATTTCCACCTGTACACGGCGAGCGATCAACTGCCGCATCTGCTCGGCACTCTCCAGCAGTTTGGTGCGAGTGGCAACGGCGGCTTCGTCGTGCGGGGCGTCGGTCGGAATCGGCGCGTCCGAGTAGACTCGCAACTTGTCGACTTCCGTACTGATTCGGAACCATGTCCGCGAAAATTTTTCACCTTGCAGCAAGGCCAGATCGGGCAGATTTTTCGCACCGAGAATCACCACAGTGCGCGGCTGTTCCGAGAAAATCGCCGTCATCTGGAACATGCCGATCCCCATCAGGGGATACAGCAACAGTGGCAATACCGCGACCATGAACAACGTGCGTCGGTCGCGCAGTTGATCGAGCACTTCGCGCAGAAAAATCAGTTTGACGTTGCGCCAGCTCATGTTAAACCACATCCACAATAAAGAGCTTTCAGCGATCTGCTTTCAGCGAATCTCATCACACTGTTGCTCGTAAGTCTGCCTCGTGCTCATCGATCAACTGGAAGAACAACTCTTCCATGTCGGGCTGTTTGTATCGATCCGACAATTCTTCAATCGAACCGATTGCCAGGATCTGACCACGATAGATGATCGCAATCCGATGACACAGCTTTTCCACTTCGCGCATGATGTGCGTCGAGTAGATAATGCACTTTCCCTGTTCTCGCAGGGACCGGATTTCATCAACAACGTTCCGCGCGACCAGCACATCCAGACCCGACGTCGGTTCGTCAAAAATCAGAACCGGGGGATCATGGACGATCGTACGAGCGATCGAAACTTTCTGCTTCATCCCGGTCGACATCTTTGAACCCAGGACGTCGCGAATATTGTTCATCTGCAGTCGATCGAACAGATGTGCGATCCGCTCCTGCAGAGCTTCTTCGGGAATGCCATACAACCGGCCGAAATATTCGACCATTTCCCAGGCGGTCATCCGGTCGTAGATGCCGGTGTTATTCGACATGAAGCCAATGCGAGCCCGAACTTCGGATGGATGCAGGGCTACGTCGTAGCCTGCCACGAACGCGGTTCCAGAAGTCGGACGCAAGACAGTACTGAGGATTCGCAGGCAGGTCGTCTTACCAGCC
>CAIWEX010001038.1 GCA_903911795.1 uncultured Schlesneria sp. | reverse complement strand
TGCTGAAAGCACCCGTTGCCAACGATGTCGACGCCCTGCGCGCTCAGTTCGGTGAGTTGAACGACGTCAGCAAGGCTCTGATCGAAGGGGACCCCGAGATCGACCTGGAAAACACCGGGCGGTTTCTGAGTGACACATCCCGAGTCTACATCGACCCCGACCGCAAGATCGTCCACAAAGTCCAATTCTGGGAAGTCGTGAAGAACCCGGACGGTTCAACGCGAGACCGCAGGCCTCGTAAAATCCTGGAAACAAATCTTGATGGAGAGACTCCGCTACGGTGGTCAGGCGTCTACATCAAGCGAGAACAGGCGATCCGCAAATTTGTGTTTGTCAGCAAGGTGCAACTGAATCACACCAACGGCCTGACCTACGATTTTCTGTATCGAATCGCTCAGGAGTTAGAGGCAAAAGACAGCCTGATGCTGCTGGGAGCCGGGCCGAAGTCCAATCAGCCGCTCATCATTCGCCGTGGCGGTTCGCCGTATCGCGGATTTCTGGAGGGTCGAACCCAGGGTGACAAGTACGCCCTGATCCTCCATTTTTCGGATCTGGAACTGAAAGCGCCCGTAGAAACTCCTGCGGAGACTGAAGCATGAGCTGGCTGGACAAATCACGCGTCGAAATCCTGCTGGGAAACTACGGAACCGCACCGGCCACAGCCCTGGCGGATTCCAGCCTGCTGCCGAAAGTGCAGGAGTACCGTCGTCTGGCCGGTGGGCGAATGCAACCGCTGGATCGAGACGGCATCACTCATAAGATCCCTGCCGGGGAATATCATGTCAGCCGAAAGGTCGACGGTGAATTCACGGTCTTGGTATTTCGCGACGGCAACATCTTCAGCATGAACCCCGGCGGAACCGTTCGCGTCGGGCTTCCCTGGCTGGACGAAGCGGCCAAACTGCTGAGTAAGGCGGGGGTCAAAGACGCTCTTGTTGCTGGTGAACTGTATGTTGCACGAGATGACAACAGCCGCCCGCGCGTGCATGACGTCTGCACGGTGGCTCGCAATCCTCAAGGTGCCGCCGATCTGCAAAAACTGCGATTCGCCGCATTCGATGTTATCAGCAAGGACGGGGCGAATGTTGCTCAGCCATTTGCAGAGACATGGAAGCTGGTTCACAAGTGGTTCGGGGCAGGCACACTGGCACATGCGGTCGAATCCAAGACAGTGAAGACCATCGACGAAATCCAGAAGCTGTTTGAAACATGGGTTTTGAAGGAGGGGGCAGAAGGGATTGTCGCGCGCAGTGACGCGGGGGGAACTTTCAAGATCAAGCCTCGTCATACTCTGGACCTGGCCGTTCTGGGCTATACAGAATCAACGGACGAACGTCAGGGGATGCTGCACGACTTACTGCTGGGTGTTCAGCGAGCCGACCGGACGCTGCAGGTGCTTGGCCGCGTCGGCGGTGGATTTACTGACGACCAGCGGCGTGAAATGCTCAGCGATCTCAAGGACATGTCGGCTGAAAGTGAATATGCCGAAGTCAACGGCGATAACGTCGCGTATCAGATGGTCAACCCGGAATGGGTGATGGAAGTGAGTTGCCTCGATCTGCTGTCGAGCACCACGCGTGGCGGCACGATTAATCGGATGGTTCTGGATTTCAACAACAACGGATCACGTGGTTACCACGTCGTTACTAAGCTGCCGCTGGCCACTATCATTTCGCCTCAGTTTGTCAGGCGACGTGAGGACAAGCATGTCCGTCCCGAAGACTGCGGAATCTCTCAGGTCGCGAACATTATTGAAGTCCCGCTGATGGACCGCGACGCCCGGCAGATGACTTTGCCGACGAGCGAGATTCTGCGACGCGAAGTGTACACCAAGGACTTGAAGGGCCAAACGATGGTCCGCAAGTTCGTGATGTGGCGCACCAACAAGGAAACTTCGAGTGACGAATTCCCGGCGTATGTCGTCCACTACACAGACTTCAGCCCCAACCGGAAAGACTCGCTCGCCAGAGAGCTGAGAGTCTCGAACTCGAAAACACAAATCGAACAGCTCTGGGAAGCCTTCAAAGCAGACAACATCAAGTCTGGCTGGAACCCGCAAGGCTCCGCCGTTGCCATCGCTTCCAAGCCAACCCCGGCAGCCAAGGTCGCTTCTGACAAGGAGCCCGTTCCGGAAGCGACCACCGCGCCGATTGCAGAATCCGCCCCGGCAGATGCACCCGCCAAGCCGAAGAAGAAAGCCGCCCCCAAGAAAAAAGCAGCGGCAGAATCGGCTCTTGAGCCTACCGCAGAAGAACCAGCGGTCGAAGAGCCGCAACAAAAAGAACCTGCCGTCAAGAAGCCGCGCAAGAAGAAAACGTAGTTCAGCGCCGCCTGAAATTGTGTTTTCCCTCGGCGGTATCGCAAACTGGGGATCCAGCCACCTCGTGAGTGCCCCGACGCTGATCGCCGAACTTTTTGCTTAACTGAGTCGCGCCTTTGATATTTTGATGTCGAGAAGTCCCGAGGTGTACCATACGTTTGCTGAAGTAATGACGTCGGTTGACTTAAGGGAAACGAACATACAGCCTTTTCTCCTCCTGATGCTGTTGGTTGCCAACACGCGCACTTTTGCCGTCGAACTGAAGCTGCATTCAGTCATCGGCACCCCTGTCGAGGGTCGGAAAGAGGGCTGGCAGGGACACGTTGACTTTATTGCGTGGCTTGATGACGAGACTATTGTCTACGCGGGAAAATCTGGATTCATCAAATGTCACAGTCTGGATCAGCAGGCGGAAAAGTGGAGCACGCGCGTTGAAGGGAATCTCTGCCAACTTGCAAAAGGACGGGATCATCTTTTCGTGCTGGACGATGATGGGACAGTCCACGTGCTTGAAAAAAAAGGTGGTAAAACGCTGAAGCGTCTGGACAAAGGGACGTTTGAAACCATCACGGGATTGCCGCTGTTTTTACCTGTTAATATTGCCTGGGTCCCGAAGCACAACGCAATCCTCATTTCCATGTTAGCCGAGAAATACGGAGAGAACTTGCTGTTGCTCGACGATCAGACCTTCAAGATGGTTGGACGGGCGAAATCAGACGGATTCTTGACTCAGATCCATCCTACTCACACCGGTTCCCACATTGTTTCATTGTCACGTAAGAACAACATCCGGATCTGGTCCATCGACGAAAAGCGGGAAGTATTCCTCATAGGCGAAAACATGTTTGCAGGAATCGACGCGTCTTTCACGAGTAATGCATTTTTCGATGGCAACAAGACACTTTTGTATTCGGTTGACGATAGCTGGTCGACTGGGGATGTCCACATCTTTGATACCAACCAGAAGAAAGAACTCGTCCAGTTCGATTCGCGAAATGGACATTTGGAAATGGACGTTGATTTCATATCGTCCCGGATCGCCCTGACGGGGACCAAACAAAATTTGACGATCGTCGACTTCAAGGGGCGTGTACTCGCCGAGCGAGAAAACGTAGCTGACCAGCGGGTTGTGTCAGTAAAATTTTCTCCCCGACGAAACCGGATTGCGATTGGAAGCTGGGACAACACGTTACGTATTTTTGAATTCAAGACAGAAGATTCCGCAAGGGTCGCTGGCGAAAGGTAACAGGTCCCCGAGGGTGGGGGGCACATCGTAGTGGTTCGCTCCGCTAACCCACGCCGCAATTCCCTCGTCAAACTCAAATAGTCGCCTCGTGGTTCGAAGTCTTCGACTTGGAAGCGTTGGTTGTACCGCTCCAATCTCCCCGTGGCAGATGCAACAAAGAAGACCCCGCGCCCCGGCGCCCCGCCGCGAACGAGCGTGTTTATTGCAATCGAGGGGAAATCGGGATTAGAATTTCGATGCTCCGGGATGTTGCCAGCTCTTTGTTTTGCGGTACGGGTCAGTTCAATCCAGATTCCTTTCTTCGAGAGGGGAGTGCGGACGAAATGATTGCAGCCCATAATCCGGCGATTCAGTCCAGTGTTCTGGCTCTGAATCGTCATTACATGGCGGTCCATATTCTGCCGGTCCCCCGAGCATTCTGTCTGCTCTACAAGGGTGCCGCTGAAGTGATCTCAGTCGAAGGGGGCGTTTTCCAGTCGTACGATTTTGACGACTGGCTGGAACAGGGCCTCTTGCGATTGGAACTTGGCGAAATCCCGGTCGAAGGGGATTGGATTCGTTCGGTCAATTTTGAGATTCAAGTCCCGCGCATTATTCGACTGCTGCGCTATGACCGCCTGCCGCGCAACGCCATCAAGTTCAATCGGCGCAATATTTTTCTACGGGACGAAAATTGCTGTCAGTATTGCGGTCGACGGTTGGGAATGCACAAACTGAGTCTGGACCACGTCATGCCCAAAAGTCGCGGCGGGCCGACGACTTGGGAAAACATTGTCTGCTGCTGCCTGGACTGCAATGTCCGCAAGGGAGGACGTACTCCCAATGAAGCCGGCATGAAACTGATGAAGGTTCCGCTGAAGCCAGCCCATAATCCGCTGCTGTTCCATCACTTGGGAAGCCGCAAGTACGAATCGTGGGCGGCGTTTCTCTCGGATTGAAATCAGGGACGGCGGCAAATCGATCGATTATCTCGGTGCGTACCAATCAGAGTACGTGCCGGTAATCAGGTCACTCTCGATCGTCTGGCTGATTTCTTCCGCTTGGCTTCGGCTTAGTCCGAGGACCATCTGGGCCGCGTTCGCCGGGGGGGCCTGGATTGTGGCGGTTTTGTGATCCGGGGGGACCAAATCCAGGTCGGTTGTCGGGTGGACCGGGGCGTCCGAAACCGGGGCCGGGACCAAAGCCAGGACCCGGGCCTGAGCGACGCGGGAGCATGAGCGGTCCTTTGTAGGCCTTGCCTGTCATTTCCTGCCACTGGGCTCGCTGCTGGTCGGTCAGAACAGTCAACATTTTTTGCACGGTTTTCCTGGCGAGGTCTTCAAAACTTTCTGGTGCCGGACCTCGATAGCCTGGATCGAATCGAAAGGGGGCCATTTCCGCCTCGATCCGATTCATCTGGTCTCGTTGTTCGGGAGTTAGTTTCAGTGCGCTGGCAACATCCGGTTCATGCAGACCGCGAGGTCCCTGTGACTGTAGTGCAATCTGCGGCAAACGCTGAAGCTGAGCGGGGGTCAGAATTGTCGCCAGCGCCGCTTCGTTATCGCGGGCCACTTCGAGCATCTTCTTACGATGTTCATTGGAGTTGAAGTCATGCGGACCGGGGCTCAGTTCACGTCGATGCCGTTCCATCACTTCTGCGACAGCCGCCAGTTGTTCGCGTTGCTCTGTCGTCAACTCCAGGTCATCTAACACCGCTGATTCTCGCAACAGGAAGTTATGTCTGTCGGCATGCAGGACGGCCAGATCCGCCAGGATCTTCTTGACGCGGTCGCGTGTGACACCGAGTTCTGCCTGCGCCGATGGTCGCTCTTCGCGCTGTGCAATGAACTCCTGGTAATAACCGAGCGCGGTCTCCAGCAATCGTTTCCGCAGGCGTTCCTGAAACGGGTTGTCGGACAACTCTTCCTCGGCCAGACGGATCATTTCATCGGCCGCCCGGCGAGCCAGTTCGAATTGATCTTCCGCTTCCTTGGCTCGTTTGGCCTCGCGCTCGTAGGCCGAGCGAGTCAGCGATTGCTCGTTGGCGACCAGCGCTGTGGTAATCGCCAGGCCGATCACACCGCAGACCAGCAGAATTACTGCGGCTCCGACAAATGATGGATGACGTCGCATCCATTTGCGAACTTGGTCGACAAGCGACGGACGTCGCGCCAGAATGGGACGCTCATCCAGAAATCGTCGCAGATCGGCCGCCATTTCTCCGGCTGTCGCGTACCGATCACCCGCACTCTTCGAGGTTGCCTTCAGGACAATCGTTTCCAGTTCCACAGGAATCGAGGAATCAATCGAACGTAGCGGACGGGGATCTTCGTTCAGGATCTGCTGCAGCAGGCTGACGCGATCTTCACCCGTGAAAATCGGTTGCAATGTCAGGACTTCGTAAAGTGTCGCACCGAGCGAATAGACGTCGGCACGGTGATCGACTGGAGTTCTTCGACCGGCGGCCTGCTCGGGGCTCATGTAACGTAATGTTCCGACCAGGTCCCCAGTCTGGGTCACCCCCGCGTCCGCGACAACCTGAGCCAGGCCAAAATCGGTAATCCAGACGGCACCTCGTGCATCCAGCATCAGATTGGCGGGCTTGATATCGCGATGTACGACACCTGCATCGTGAGCGTATTCCAGGGCATCGGCCACTTGTGCGGCAATACGAGCAGCGGTCCGAAAGCGTTCACCTCCGCGCCGCGTCCGCTGCGTGAGAGCTGCTGAATTTGCCTGTGTCGCACCGGGACTCTGTCGCGAATCCAAAACTCGAACGGCTGCTGTAGTGGGTGCCGAGTCGTTTCGCAATTCTTGAATCGCGCTGGCCAATGAACGTCCTTCGATCAATTGCATCGCGTAGAAGTGCACACCGCGATCACAGCCTACGGCATAAACGGGAACAATATTGGTGTGATGTAACTGCGCCGCCGCATGAGCTTCGTTCTTGAAGCGTTGCAACTGTCGAGCATCCAGAGCTGCCGCGAAAGGAAGGACTTTCAGCGCGACATGGCGCCCCAGTGAAATCTGAACGGCTTCGTAGACGACGCCCATTCCTCCACGTCCGATTTCACGGACAATCTGAAAGTCGCCCAGCGGGCTGCCACGGAATTCCGTGGGAGCAGGAGCGTCCATGGGACGAAGCGAATGAGCCAGCTCAATCCCTTCCAGGCATTCCAAAAGAGCATCAGCCAGTTCCGGATACCGGGACAGGTAAGCCTGCTTATCGGGTGAACCACCTGCTTCCAGTTCCGACAGGTACTCGCGAGACACCTGCAGCAATCGCGGATCGTCTTCGTCGAAATGATCAGGATCGATATTGTTTTCCGGAATTGTGCTCATGGAGTCACCTCACCAAACTCACGTTTCAGTCGAGTCAGACCGCGCAACCAGAGTTTTTCGACACTGTCAACGCTGCGATTCATTCGTTCTGCCACCTGCGGAAACGTGAGCCCTTCCAGATGACGAAGGACCAGAACGGTTTGGTAGTCCTCAGGAAGTCGTCCCATCGCTTCCGCGACCAGAAGCGTCTGTTCTCCGCGCATCGCCTGCTGGCTGGGAGAACTGTGAGGATCGACAAGCATCTGGCCGAGTGCGCAGGTTGATTGATCGAGGTCTGCGGCCAATTCTTGCTCGAGTCTTAGGTCTCGGGCCTGCGTCCCCAGATAACGACGGACAGTGTTCGCAAGTGTTGACGCGAGAATCGTCCGCAGCCATTTCGTGAATTGACCGGTAGCTTGTCCCTGAAAGTTGGGGAAATGGCGGTGCGCCTCCAGGAACGTTTCCTGGACAACGTCCGACGCATCCACTTTTCCCTGCAGTCGACGTCCGATTTCGATTTTGGCCAGTAATCGCAGATAGTTTTGATACGAAGCCAACAGTCTTCCCAGAGTTTCAGGATCGCCCCCGCGTGCCTGCTCAATCAATTCTCCGATATCGCTCTGCACAGATAACCCCTTGATTTCAAAGCTGTTGCCAACATTATGGTCACGCAAGCAGTGCATTTACCGCCACAAAATCGGAAAATTCCTTCACGGGGAATTCAGGGGCGTTTGACTCAACTGTTCTAACTGCGGATCGATTCCGGTTTTGACAGGTGGATGTCGCAAAAACGGAAAATCCGCGCGGCGGTGTTCAGCCAGAAACCGTGACTGACAGTAAAGAGAAGCCTTTTCAGGCCCGGTGGAATCTCAATTCAGGAGTTATCGTATGCGTCTCGCGATCCAGAGCATAACCGCGGCCCTCGCCGCCGTAATGCTCATGACTGTTCCTGTGGTAGCACAGGATGAACCCGTCAGTGCCTTATTTGCGGTTGCCGTCAACCAGGAAGACAAGACAGCGGAAGAGACGACGAAGCCTGAAGCCGCATCGACAACACCGGAGGCGAAAGCCCCTGCAAAATCGGATGCAGACGATTCCAAGCCGAAAGAATCTGCGAAACCAGAAACACGTCACCCGAATGCAGGTCGCCGCCATGAGCGTCCTGAAGGTGGACGTCCCCATTCAGCTGGTCCTGATTCACGCCGTGAAGTTCCCTCAGGCCGCGGCCCAGGTAATTTTGGTCCACCACGAGGCGGGGTTGAGCATGGTCACGCACCACACGCAGGTGGCGCCGAACACGGCTTCCGACGAGAGCCAGTCGCCCCCAATCATGACGGTGATCATGATCGTGGACATGGCCCTCAAGCTCGCGGTCCAGAACATCGCCCCGGTGGATTCGGCCCTCAGCACATGAGCCCACGCCATGATTCAGGTCGAGGGTTTGGCCCACCACATCGTGGTGGAGTTCACGGTCGTAATTTTGGCCCACAGGCACGCGGCCCAGAACATCGTCCCGGTGGATTCGGCCCTCCGCACATGAGTCCACGCCATGATTCAGGCCGCGGGTATGGCCCACCCCATCGTGGTGGAGATCATGGTCGTAATTTTGGCCCACAGGCACGCGGCCCAGAACATCGCCCCGGCGCATTTGGTCCTCCGCACATGAGCCCACGCCATGATTCAGGTCGAGGGTATGGCCCACCGCATCGTGGTGGAGATCACGGTCGTAGTTTTGGTCCGCAGGCTCGTGGCCCAGAACATCGTCCTGGCGGATTCGGTCCACAGCACATGAGCCCACGCCATGATTCAGGTCGAGGGTATGGCCCACCCCATCGTGGTGGAGATCATGGTCGTAGTTTTGGCCCACAGGCACGCGGCCCAGAACATCGCCCCGGCGCATTTGGTCCTCAGCACATGAGTCCACGCCACGATTCAGGACGAGGGTATGGCCCACCACATCGTGGTGGAGATCATGGTCGTGATTTCGGCCCTCAGGCTCGCGGCCCAGAACATCGTCCTGGCGGATTCGGTCCACAGCACATGAGCCCACGCCATGATTCAGGTCGAGGGTTTGGCCCACCACATCGTGGTGGAGAGCACGGTCGTAATTTCGGCCCGCAGGCACGCGGCCCAGAACATCGTCCCGGTGGATTCGGTCTACAGCACATGAGCCCACGCCATGATTCAGGTCGAGGGTTTGGCCCACCGCATCGTGGTGGAGATCACGGTCGTAGTTTTGGTCCGCAGGCTCGTGGCCCAGAACATCGCCCCGGTGGATTCGGCCCGCATCACATGAGTCCACGCCATGATTCAGGCCGCGGATTTGGCCCGCCGCATCGTGGTGGAGAGCACGGTCGTAATTTCGGCCCGCAGGCACGCGGCCCAGAACATCGTCCCGGTGGTTCGGGGCCTCAGCACATGAGCCCACATCACGAACCAGGTCGTGGATTTGTCCCGCCGAATCGTGGTGGGTCACCGCGACAGCCTCACGAGGATCATCGACCGCGTGAGGCGAAGCCGGACGATGTAAAAAAGGACGTAAAGCCCGAGGGTGAAAAGCCCGTCGAAAAGCTGCAGGAACCGGCCAAGCCCAATGCGTAACAACAGGATTTTCTCGCCGATTTTTCAAATCGGGTCGAATCCTGCCCTGACATTTTGATTGACAAGAGACAAAAAGGGGGGCGTGCCTGGCACGACCCCCCTTTTTCGATTGCGCGACTCAATATCTCCGCCAGCATGGCAAATCGGACGGCGTGAGTCTTTCGTTACTTGATCAATTCGGCCAGCGATTGAATCAGTGATCCCGCCGGCCCTTCGGAATCGGCACCGGTCCACATTGTCATGACTCCTGTCCACAGAATCAGTGAATTTGCTGCCAGAACTAATGAGCAGGCGACCAGACCGGCTGCCATTCCCATCCCCCATGCTGGTTCTTTGGGGGCTGCGGGCTTCTTCGCCGCAACGGGTTCCAGATAGTCATCATCTTCCGTCGCTTCGACTTCGTCGCTGAACGTTTCTTCTGAAGCATCAAAGACTTCGTCTTCGTCCCCGAGCTCTGCCACTTCTTCATCAATATCAGCGTCGAGATCTTGTGAGATCTCAAGGTCTTCGACCTCACCGGCGTCGTCGAGTTCGAATGCGGCACTCAGGCTTCCGGGAGCAGGACGCCCCTTGCGAACTACCGTGGCGGAGGAATCGTCTGCTTCATCATCGTCGCCAAGCAGCAATTCTGCCGTGGCATCACCCTCATCAAGATTGATGTCAAACGCAGAATCGTCTTCAAACTCACTCGATATATCCAGCGTTTGAGTTCGATCGCCGTCGAGATTGAATGACAGATCATCGTCAGCCAACGTTTTCGCGTTTCCATCAATGGCAATGCCCGAATCACCGCTGAGCATCAGTCCACTGTCAGCCCCCTGCAGGCTGAGTCCGCTGTCGAGTGACCCGAGAGCGATCCCGCTGTCGAGGTCCGCCGTCAGGGCGAGGCCACTGTCCCCTGCAGAAAGAGTAATCCCGCTGTCGGGGTCAGCATGAATTCGTGATCCCTCCAAGGTAATGCCGCTGTCCGCGTCAGCGGAGCCCAGGGCGACTCCACTGTCTGGATCTGCCGCGCCAATGCCGAGAACGCTGCCCGCACCCTTGGTGACGACCGAACTTCCAGCCGACATCCCAAGCCGCGAGCCTTCGTCCAGCAGAATCCCACTTTCTTCCGTCGGAAGTTTCACATCGCTTCCCGAAAGATCAACGAGATTGACAGCGCTGTCACCACCCAGCCCGACAGAACTGCCACTGGTGTCGAGATTAACGCCGCTCGCCTCGCCCCCGATTCCAACGACGCTGGAATCACCCGAGGAATCCAGAATTTCGTCCCAGGCCGACACGGATTCCTGATCGACGTTGGAAGGTTCGATGAAATCGTCGACAGTTCCTGCCGTCTGTGGCAGTCGGAGCGACGAACCGGACGAAGAGACGGTCGCGCCGGCATCCAGATTGAAATCGAGCAGAATCCCGGAATCTTCGGGACGCGGCGAGTTGTACTCTGGTGCAATCTGGACATCACTGTCACTTCCGTCAGTGATCGACGGGACATCGTCGTCTGACGGATTCGGACCCGTATAAATCGCGACATCGCTCGACGATTGGTTGCCGCTGGCAGTCATTTCTGCCTCGTCAGTCGGCAGGAACCAATCTTCTTCCACCGGATCTTCAGCAACTGGCGGAACAGCAGGAGTGGATTTCGTAATCATCGTGGCTTGTTCAGCCAAGGCTTCTTCGTCGAGTTCAATATAGGATACATCATCGTCTGGATCGGAAAAACTCAGGGTCTGACCGCCGTCTGCCAGCGCATCAAGGCCGAAGTCCGACGTTGGGGGTTGAATTTTCCCTGCGCTGACAAGCCCTTCGAGTTCGTCGCGGCGATACTTCCACGTTCCACGATCGGCCAGTGCACGAACTTCTCCCGAGTCGACAAATTGCTTTAACGAATCGGCATTCAGCCCGAATTCGGCGGCAACTTCTTCGGCATTCAGAAACTTCTTGCTTTCCATTTCAGGCACTCTTCGTAGACTCGGGTGGCAACGAATTCGCGGACTCAATCGACGATGACAGCTCTCAGAAGATTCTACGCCATCTGCGCGACTGGTCCAAATTCAATCTTCGGCAATTCCATTAACGGACTGGTGTCGGTTGTTGCGACAATCAGTTCACGATGGAAAGTTCTGGCAAACCCGGAGGAATCTTCGGGGTGTAAGGATTGTAGCCTAAGTCCGGTGAAGGGCGATTGCCAACGATTTCT
>CAIWEX010001037.1 GCA_903911795.1 uncultured Schlesneria sp. | reverse complement strand
GTAACTGCCTCGAACACTCGAGCGGTCAACGATGAGACGCCTGTCATCACATTGCTGGAGAACCCCAGCGAGAGTGATCGCGTTGCGTGGATTGGTGTTACGCATGTGGTGCGCCAAAGCGATGAAAGATCCGAATGAATATCGTAACACATGTACTGATAAGGAGATGTGTGGAATTCGTGCGAATGCTGGCAAGCTTTTGAAGTCGATGAAATGCGGTGCGCGAATGACCAGCACCGGTCAGTGGTGATCAATCGCTCCCGGTTTCATCAGCGGGCGTCGCCAGTCCAAATCCGTGAAGTTTCCCACGAAGTGTTCTGCGATGGATTCCCAACAGGCGCGACGCCTGTGACAAATTCCCCTGAGTATGTTTCAGGACCGCCGTGAAAAGTCGCTTTTCCAACGACTGCAGGCATTCTTCGTAAATCGTCGTTGAACCGGCAGCGATTCGCTCGGAGAGGAATTCGTCCAGATCTGCAAAAAGACCTTCGATCGCATCTGTCATCGGGTGCTGCTTGACGACGAGATTCCGAATTCCGTCGGGCAGGAATTCTGGAAGCAGCACAAACCCCGATGCTTTCAGGAGTGACTGTTTGATAGCACTCTGCAATTCACGAATGTTCCCCGGCCAGGAATAATTTGCCAGCAATTCCATGGCTTCGGCGGCAATGACGCGAACATCACGGTGAAGTTCGTGGGAATAGCGATCGACCAGATGCTGGGCAAGCATCGGCAGATCGCCGCCGCGTTCACGCAACGGCGGTAATTCGATCGTCAGAACACCGAGCCGATAGTAAAGATCATGGCGGAACGACCCCTCGTCAACCCGCCGTTTCAAGTCGTAGTGTGTGGCGGTGATCACGCGAACATCGACTGTAATCGTCTGCGTCCCTCCCACGCGTTCCAGCTTTCCTTCCTGAAGAACTCGCAGGATCTTGGCCTGCATTGAAGGGGGCATGTCCCCGACTTCATCCAGAAAGAGCGTCCCGCCATGGCACTGTTCAAACTTGCCAATGCGTGTCCGGTCAGCGTCCGTAAAAGAACCCTTTTCGTGACCAAAAAGTTCACTTTCCAGAAGCGATTCCGGAATCGCAGCGCAATTGATGGCGAGGTACGGGAACTTGGCGCGCAGGCTGTGCTGGTAAATCGCCCGGGCGACGAGTTCCTTTCCGGTGCCGCTTTCTCCCTGAATCAGAACAGCGACATCGGTCGCGGCGACCCGTCCGATCGTCTTGTAAACTTCCTGCATGGCAGGGCAACGTCCCAGGATGGTTTCGCAATTGGCGTTGATTTGTGACGCTGGATTAGTTCCGTCGTCCAATTCCATCGGCATCCGCATCCGCTGTCCAACGGCTGCCGCCCGCTGCACAATCTGGCGAATCGTATCCAGCTCCAAGGGTTTCAGGACGTAATCGAATGCGCCCAGCTTCATCGCTTCGATGGCGGTATCGGTGGTGCCGTGACCCGTAATGACAATCACGGGAACGCGGGCATCAATCTTTCGGAGCTTGGGAAGCACCTGCAGGCCGGTGGCATCCGGAAGGTTCACATCCATGACGACGACATCTGGCAGCCAGGTTCGCATCAGCTCCGTGCCGACATCCGCACGACCGGCTGTTTCCACCTGGAAATCCGGAGCGGCAAATGCCCTGCGAAACGAATGCTGAATTCCCGTTTCATCATCGATGACGAGCAGTCGGATCATGGTAGGCTCACGAGGTTAGGAGACGAACCGACCAGTTGGACCGGGTTCTGCGCGAGACGGACGGTAAAGATTGCTCCACCTTCGAGGCGATTCGCGGCCGAAATGGTTCCCCCTTGCTCTTCCACCAGTCGGCGGCTGACCACAAGCCCGAGTCCGGTTCCCGTTGGTTTACTCGTCACAAAGGCCTCAAACAACTGGCTGAGAAGCTCCTCGGGGATACCACATCCTGTATCCGCGAAGTTCAACTCGTATGCGAAATCAGTGCTTTCCAGCGCGGACAGTGTTACCGATAATTCACCACCCGACGGCATGGCGTCCAGCGCGTTGATCGCCAGATTTAGAAAAAGTTGTTGCAAGTGATCACGATCAGCGTTCAACGTCGCTTGCGGGGTCGAGGTTGAGAACTGGAGAGCAACATGTTGTTGCCGTGCTCGGGCTTCGATCAAACGAAAAGTACGATGGATGAGGTCGTTCAGGCTGATCTGTTCAGGTCGCGGCGGATTCGGTCGTGCGAGGTTGAGGAATTCCTGGAGCGAGCTTTCCATACGCACGATCTCCTGCTCAATCAGCAGCAGATCTTCGGCGGGCATCCCGCGCTCCAGCGCTTCCTCACGATTCGTCTGAATCAGCATCTTCATGGATGTCAGCGGATTGCGGATTTCATGAGCCACGCTCGATGCAATTCGCGCCAGTATGGCGAGTTGCTCGGCGCGCATCACGGCCTTATCAACGCGCCGCTGCTCGGCTCTTCGCTGCTCAGTCAGATCTCGTAACATCAGGATGTGTCCGTCTTCGTGGCCCGGATTCAAGGGACTGATGGAGATCGCAACTGGGCGTGAGCCCGTTTCAGGAGAACAAATTTTCATCTCAATCTTGCGATAACGACAATTACCGGATGTCCATTCAGGGAGAAACATTGCGACGGGTTTTCCCGTCCATGTTGTTGATGTTACCCCGAACAAGGCTTCTGCGGCCCGATTCATGGACTGCACCTGTTGGTGGGAGTCGATCGTCAATATTCCCTGACCAGCATTGTCCAGGATGGTTTGTGCGCGACGTCGTTCAAAGATTGCCGCATCGCGTAGCGGTTCAATAATCAACAGCCACAGCGCGGGACTGGAAAATACCAGCAAAAGCGCCGCGTCAATGATGCCGCGATGCCATTCTCCAACCGACTCGTCGACGAGGTAAGGCAGAATCAACATGACGAGATACTCGGACACGAAGATCACCGCCAGCACGACCAGAAACAGTCGGAGTGGGCTTCGAAACAGATAAAATGACAAATCACTGCTCCCGTCACCCAAAGGGCATTTAATGTGGATATGACGATCTACTTGTCATTATACCACCAGCGCTGGTCACTGGCGCACCATGTCCAAGGATCGCCATCGCCGTGAAGGGGCTGCCTTTCTGCGTAGGTGTTGTGTTGTAACCATATGACGAGAAAAATGTTGCGACCGCATTTAACTCTCGGCTCAAGTTTTGTCACATCTGGTCCGCAATGTGCGTTCGTCTGGTCAGACCGACAAAGCACATTGAACAGCGTAGCTGATGCATATTCCGTGTCGAAGTCTCGTCGACCAAAAGATTTCAAGATCCACTCTCAGCAACGAATGTTCTTGAATTTCGGGGGACACCATCGTGATCCACAGTCTTGCGTACCTCGATCCCGGTTCCGGAAGTTTGATTCTTCAGGCACTTGTTGGCGGTGCAAGCGGGTTGCTCGTACTGGTTCGCTACCTGGTGACGACTTGGTTCGCTCATGTTTCGAGCCATTCGAAACTTTGAATTTCGTGACATCTGTGTCAACGCCTTGGGCGAATGAGGGGGAGTCATGGCTGATAAGAAAAAAGCAGTCCAGTGGATGATGATTGCAGGAGGATGCAGTTGGATGCTTCTGGTTACTGTGCTGATCGCACTTCAACCCGATTCCACGGTGAAAGGGGCTCCTCCGCCGAAGGCCGCAGTCACTTCGGTGACAAATCAATATGTGGTTCTGGGGTACAACGACCTGGGAATGCACTGCATGAATCAAGATTTCTCCGAGATGTGCATTCTTCCACCATTCAATACGCTTCGTGCTCAAGTCATTGATCGTAGCGGAGAAGACCCACGCATCGTGACTTCGGGAGTCAGTGTCAGGTATTCCATCCCCGGTAATACCGTTTCGTCGAACAAGACGAATTTCTGGACGTATTCAAAGCCGCTTTTTGGCGTCAACATCCCGGCAAACGTTGGCCTGACGGGAAGCACACTGGCGGGCTTCATGAAACCAACGGGAAACAATGACTGGGCAGCGATCGGGATTCCGGTAACTCCACTGGACGACAAAAAACAATTGAATGCCTTTCAACTTTCGAAAATCGATGTGCTGGTCAACAAACTGCAGGTTGCAACGACATCTGCAGTCATCCCGGTTTCCTGGGAAATCAATTGCAATTTGTGTCACAACACAAAGGGAATCAGTGTTGCCACGGACATTCTTCGCAAGCACGACAAGATGCACAATACGAAGCTGGAAGCGAGCAAGCCGGTCCTGTGCGCCGGATGCCATGCTGATCCAGCCCTCGGAACTCCCGGCGTCAAGGGCGTTAAAAGTATGTCGCATGCTATGCACGGATCACACTCGTCACGTATGGCAGCGGTGGCTGGTATTGGAAACACTTGCTATGCCTGCCATCCCGGTACTGCCACAAATTGCCAGCGAGATGTCCATTTTTCCAAGGGGATCGGCTGTGTGAGTTGTCATGGCGACATGTCTGCGGTGGCCAACCCTATACGACGTCCGTGGGTAGATGAACCGACCTGTGGCAGTTGTCATCAGAAACGCAAACCTGGTTTCAAGTTTGAAGAACCTGGGAAACTGTTTAAAGATTCCCGTGGGCACGGTGGCGTCCACTGCTCGGCTTGCCACGGCCCGCAACATGCTACGGGTCCGGCTACGACCGCGGCAGACAATGTTCAAGCTGTTCAGCATCAGGGACATGCAGGAACCATCACAAAATGCACGGTCTGCCACAAGAAGCAACCGGACGAACCGTTCTTCCACAAGATCGATGACTAACGGGAAGGCGCTACCTGCTGGAACAGACGACGAGTGTTTATTCAGGGACTGCCCGCGTCGTCCATGTCCTCCGAGTGCAATTGTTTTCTGTGAATCTCAGGAAGTACTCGGACACGGAGTGCTCGGAAGGCACGTACGAATCTGAGGGAGTTGCATAACTGGCCGAGTCAACAGCCAAGTTCTTTGAGCGTCTCCACAGACATCGTTTGACTCAAGAAGTCCGATGTCGCAATACCGATTGATCGGTTTATTCTTACTCACAAACACCCGTCTCAAATCCACGTTTGGTAGAATCGCGAGGATACACACGACAAACGCGTAAAAGCCGCAGAAGGATTTTGAAATGACATTTCTGCAGCACCGCGACCGGCAGCCTGAATTGATGGACCAGCCGGGCTTGGAAGAATCAGCACATCACGCGGCTTTGGCGGGGTTGCGACGTGTCAACTGGCTCAGTGGTGGCGTCCCCGCGATGTGGCGACAGTTGCAGACGTTGGCACGCTCCGCATCCGTTGATCGACCTTTACGGGTTCTGGATGTGGCCTGCGGAGGTGGTGATGTCATCGTCCGGTTAGCCGGTCGGGCGAAAAGACAGGGTTTGCCGATTCTGTTTGAAGGGTGTGACATCAGCGAGACTGCTCTGAAGTTGGGATATCAACTTGCCCAGCAGCGGCGTATGCTGGATGTGCGATTTTTTCAGCATGATGTCCTGCATGAACCTCTCCCTGATCGGTACGACGTGATCCTGTGTTCGCTATTCCTGCATCATCTGGATCAGTCGGACGCTGTGCTGCTCATGAAGAATATGGCGCAGGCGGCTCGACGCGCGATCCTGGTGGATGACTTGCTGAGGACACGATTGGGCTACCTGCTGTGCTGGGTTGGCTGCCGAATTGTGACTCAATCGCGCATTGTCTGGAACGATGGCCCGTTGTCTGTTCGAGCCGCATTCACGATAGAGGAAGCTCGCCAAATAGCTGGTCAGGCTGGGCTGAATGAAATCCAGATTCGACGCCATTGGCCAGAACGATTTCTACTCAGGTGGAGTCGCGAATGACCGAACCAGGCAGTTCGGAAAGCTCTGCTGATCCATCGAGACCTGCCACGAAAAGGCCGGTCGGCGTCGCAAATGAGGACGCACAGCCACACAGCTTTCCGAATCGTCTGGCGTGGGATGTCGTTGTCATCGGAGCGGGCCCTGCCGGGTCGCTGGTCTCTCGTTTATTGGCTCAGCGTGGAAATGCGGTGTTGCTGATCGACGCCAAAGAGTTTCCTCGCGATAAAGTTTGTGGCGGTTGCCTCAGTGCACGTGCCATCGCACAAATGGATCAGGCGGGATTGGGTGAACTGCCGATAAATGCTGGTGCCGTTCCACTGGATGCTTTTGAAGTTCATATTGGCGGTCGAGTCTCTCGGTTTGCATTAAGCGGCGGTTATTCACTCAGTCGCCGAACGCTCGATCAGCACCTGTTGAACGCTGCGATCGCCGCTGGGGTGCATTTTGTTCCCCAGACAATGGCGGTTATCGAAAAAAATTGTATTGCTGGACGGCGGGTGGTGACGGCCCGGCATGGCTCGCATATCAGCCAGTTTGATGCGGCCTGCGTTATCTGTGCTGATGGCTTACTGCGGTCCGCTGCACGACAACTTCCGGAACTCGCCGCCGAGACTTCACCACGATCTCACTTGGGAATTGGAGCCTGTCTACAGCATCCGGGACTGGCATTCGAAGAACGCATTCGGCCGGGCACGATTGCGATGGCCGTCAGTCGCGACGGGTATGCCGGGCTGGCCCGTTGCGAGAATGGGCGACTGAGTATCGCCGCGGCGATTTCTCCGGTGTCGCTCAGATCCGCGAAAAGCCCCGCTGCGATACTGAAACGAGTGTTAGCTTCCGCAGGACTGCCCTTCGTCGACAACGCAGATTCCATCGACTGGCAGGGAACCCCTCTTTTGACCAGTCACGCCCGAACGGTAGCCACCGAACGCGTGTTTGTGATCGGCGACGCCGCAGGTTACGTAGAACCGTTCACAGGCGAGGGGATGGCGAACGCACTGGAAAGCGCGTGGTTGGCCGCACCGTTGATCGATCAGGCGGTACGTCAATGGGATCCTCAGTTGGCCCAGGACTGGAATACGAGTTATGCGCGAGCCATACGAAAGCGGCAATGGCCCGTGCGAGCCCTGGGGGCAATGCTTCGCTATCCCACATTGAGCCGCGTGCTGTTACGCATCGGTCAGTTCGTTCCCGCGGTTCCCCGCTGGTTAATTTCCCGAATCAATGATCCGCGACCCTGTACTGTGACAACAGAAAGCCATTTATGACGATGACCATCCGGGGCTGGGGCGCAGTTGTGCCTGAAGGTTTTGCCACGCAGGAAGATTCGGCCCTGCATGCCGTCGAGATGTGGGGCAACGTGATCGGCCGCGGTCCCGCAATCATGGCGCTCTATCGTCGATCCGGAGTCAAGACGCGTCACAGTATTCTTGTTGATGGCAGTTCGCACGGAGATTTTTCAAACGGACATGGAACGAGTGGTCACGGTTCCAGTGAACACCGTCCGAGTGAACACCGTGCGAAGCAGTCGTTTTACAGTCCTGCTGTTGATGAAGCGGATTCGGGACCGACGACCCAAGTGCGCATGCAACGGTATGAAATCGAGGCCACAGCTCTGGCGACAAGAGCGGCGCAACAGGCCATCGAATCCTCAGGTGTCGCACCCGAATCGATCACACATCTGGTCAGCGTCTCGTGTAGCGGGTTTGCTTCACCTGGTTTCGATCTGGGGCTGCTCGACACTTTGGGATTGAAGCGGAATATCGTCCGGACGCACGTAGGGTTCATGGGGTGTCACGCGGCTTTCAATGGCTGGCGCGTGGCTCATGCGTTTACCGGGAGTGATCCCAAGGCGCGCGTCCTGGTCTGTTGTGTCGAACTCTGCA
Organism: uncultured Schlesneria sp.; assembly: GCA_903911795.1. GTDB lineage: Bacteria > Planctomycetota > Planctomycetia > Planctomycetales > Planctomycetaceae > Schlesneria. The sequence goes on along the minus strand of CAIWEX010001037.1, from coordinate 1,686 downwards.
GCCTTCATCAGCAGTACACGACCAGCGCGGAACAGATCGTCGCGAATTCCCTGTTTGCCGATGGAGCCGCCGCGCTGATCGCCGATTCTTCCGCAGTCACGAAAAGCCCCGACTGGCAATTGGTCGAGCAGCAGAGTTTTGTTGTTCCGGAGACAGCCGATCTGATGACATGGAGGATTGGCGACCACGGTTTTCAAATGACATTATCGCCAAAGATTCCTGAGGTGATCGAAACAAATCTCAAGCCTTGGCTGCAGCAGTGGCTGGCTTCCTTAGGCCTGTCGATTGCAGACGTCGGTTCGTGGGCGATCCATCCCGGTGGCCCTCGCATTTTGAATGCCTGTGAAGCGGCCCTTCAGTTACCGCCACACGCGTTGACTGCGTCTCGAGAGATCCTGGAACGGTACGGAAACATGTCGTCACCGACGATCATGTTCATTCTGAATCGCCTGCGAGAAACTGATTCTCCTCGCCCGTGCGTCTCGCTGGCGTTTGGTCCGGGAATTACTCTGGAAGCGGCACTGTGGAGATGAGATCTACGTGGTGAGCGCGTACATTGCGTAAGTCCCAACCCAATGCGTGACTGAGTATTCGTTGCTTTCCAGCATCGGAATTCCAGCGTCGAGATGTTCTTGAGCAAGACGCGTCAGGCCTGGGCGACGCGGATCGTTCGTTGGCAGACCGCTGGCGATTCCGTTGAGCATCCAGGCGCGGCTGAAGTAGAGTCCCGCGAAATGAGCGGCTTTTCCGTCGTGCAGATCTGCCGGTGCCGGCATCGGCTGCAATGTTTTTTCGTCGGGAAAGCCTGGTAGCGCCGTTGAGAACCAGGCGCTGAAGTCATTCGGGCTCATCACCCGCCTCATCAGATCCGCTGTTGCCAGGGCTGGTGACAAAAAGTCGTGGCCCGAGGGTTCCAGAAAAAGCGGAAGATTGCAGTCCGACGAGTAGAACCGCAGTGCCGTAATTCGAGCGAGTTCTGCTGTACTGTGATCCGCGGCATCGCGAGCCCAGTCTGCCAACAACCCGAGTGCGAAGGCGGTCTGGTTGTGTTCCCCGGTACGTACGGGAGCCAGCAACCGGCGCAGCCATTCGTGAAAACGGCGGACCGTAAGTTGTTCGAGAGGCTGAAGGCCCTCGAGCCAGATCCTGGCAATCGGGTCGTTCCACTTTCGCAGTTCAGCAGTCAATTGCAGCAGCCAGACCAGGCCGTACGGACGCTCGAATGAAACTCGTAGCGGATGGCTCAGGAAGCGATATTCACCCGCCAGGTTTTCCGGCGTAAAACTGGTGGCCAGCGCCGATCGGACTGTGGCAGCCAATGGTTCGTCAGGCGAAGTGATCGATAACCAGCGGACCAGCAACCAATGGCTGTGAACGGCGGAGTGCCAGTCGAAGCAGCCATAAAAAGCAGGAGTCCAGTCGCGCGGCCGTATGAAGTTCGTTGGTGCATCAATCAGCACTGGAAAAAAGCACGGGTATTCGCGATGAATTCCGTCCAATGCCATGTCGACACAGCGCTGCAACAGTTGATTATTCGACATCATGTACTCGGTGATTCAGTGTGTGCGTTTGCTTTATTCTGTGCCGTGCGCCGGGTGTGCACCGTTGGAGTTGCGCAAGTCCGTGTGCCACGATCTTGGAGTCTGCGACACGGTCGTGCAGAATTTGGTTTCCAGCCCATTTTAC
>CAIWEX010001036.1 GCA_903911795.1 uncultured Schlesneria sp. | reverse complement strand
GTTCTGCCAACGGTCTTGCTTGAATCGAAGAGGAGACCTGCTGTCGACCGTTTCGGCGGGGTCGGGAGACGTCTCCTGACACGCCGAAACCAACGACCGAAGGTCTCCGCTTCTCGTCTTTTTTCTTGACGACCTGGCAGTGTCTTTCACCCCGGATCATGTGCTGGCGTTGGGGGTAAACGGAATATTCAACCCACCGGCCATATACCCAACGAGCAAGTCGCCGTCCCAGGCACCGAACCAGTAATCCACGGTCCAGGGCTGGTCGACGATAACCTTTCCGCCGAGTAGTTCTGTGGCTAGCGATGGCGGGGTGACATCAAATCTCTGTTCACCGTTCGTTCCGTGCGACCAGTTGGCCTGGAATCCGAGTTTGTTGGTGACTCGATTCCCCCACTGGTCGATCTGGTAGAGTCGTGATTGATATCCCTGACGCTCCACAGGGTCTATTGCTTTATGAATTTGCTCCGTCAGCCAGCGACGTCGGTCTCGAAAATAGCCATATTCGTCGTAGACTCCGATCGCCTGATGTGCCACCGGCGATGGAGTCGATGCGGCCGTCGAAAACCGACGTGCATAGACCGCCGGGTTCGGAATCTGAACCGCTTTGACGTCTGGATGACCAGGTATAAGATTGTCGACCGCTTCGATCGAAACGGGGACCAATTGGCCGTTGAACGGAACGTGATGCGTCATCTTCAGGTGAAACGGTTCCACTACGAACGCCATTGTATCGTCAGAGCCGACCGTGTTGTTGGTGCTGATGAATGTCGGGTTCTGCAAGAGGTTGACACGGGCTCCGGCCAGAGCCTTGGTTCGAGCGGCGTCGAAAGCGCCGTCAAATGTGACGGACGTCACCGTGACACCAACTTTAATGTGTGGCAGAGGATTTTTTCGCAGGGGAGCAGCAGCCTGATCGTATTGGAGCCGGATGACCTGGTCCAGGACCGGTTCATTCGACAGTGCCATCGTGTAGCCGCTCGTCCCATACGGATCGTCGCTGGGGTCAGGATCGGTTGCGAGCCGACACATGAAATAGCCGCCAAAATTCAACGTCAGATACCGCGCGGTCTGATTCACCGGGAATTTTCCAACTGCGGCAGCAGGCTGTGGAGATGCGTCACTCATCAGAAACCCTTCATCAATATCCGACTGATTGCAGTGCGGAGAAAACATTTTGCTGATAGATACGTCGAAGATTGATGGCAATCCGGTGCGAGTTCGCCTGGATGTACTGCATTCGCTGCAAGGTCCAGTCGGCCAGCGTGGGGTCCACGACAGGTGGTTTTGGCCGTGAATTAATGAGTCCCTGCAGTTTCTGGCTGAATCTTTCCACGCGAGTGATCACATGATCGATGTCCGCAAACATTGGCTTCAGTGTTTGCCCCGCCATCCCGTGCTGCCCATCGACATAAGGATGTCGCAATTCGAAATTCAGCGCGTCGCTGACGATGAACCCGGGGCCAACTCGCTCGGGCTTTCCACCCCGGCCATCAGTGGCTCGCAACTGAACCAGGACTTCGGCCAGCGATCGAATCACCATCGTCATGAACGGAGCAAACGCCTCCATCCCGAGTGCAGGGGCCAGGTAGGGATACGATGATGGTGTTTGATTAGTGGTCGCGTAAAGCCCCGTCAACATGATCAGCAGCGTTTCGTAGGCTTCGTTGAACAGCTCAAACACATGGCCCGTGTATTCGTCTTCAATGTCGCCTCGGACAGGGTCTTGTTTGAGATCCCATGCGGCAGGAACGGGTGCCGCCTTTTCCCATTCGCGGACAATGTCGTAGAAGCGGTGATAGTGACTTTCGTACGTGGGTGAGGCATTGATCCCTTCCCCCTGTTCTGTGATCAGGCTCATCGCCTGATTGGCAGAGGCGTGATCGGTGACCGGGAAGACGTAGATATCGTATTGCTGTTCAATGGTAACCTGAGTGTTTGCCCCGTTGACAAAAGCGCTGACCGGCAGTTTGGCGAAGAGTCCCTTCAATTCACGATAGAGTTCTTCGATCGTGCCGGGCTCGACGGGAGGTGGTGCGGCGGCCATGGCCTTTTGAGTCCCCTTGCGCCGGAAACACCATTCGGCAAAATGGCTGCCATCTTCGGAAACCAGTGTCGAGCATTCCGGGGCTTCCATGCAGGTCCAGCGCCTGGCCGCATCCAGATCAAATTTCGAAAAGACAAAATCGTGCGGGATGGGGACCAGTTCATCACAATTGATTGCAGGAATCTTTCCCTGCGGTACAGAGGCGGGGCAGGCAGCGGCCTGACCCGGGCGCAGTGGATTCGCTCCGAGGTGGAATGTGTGGAACGGCTTTTCCACCAGATTCGAACGAGCGAAGTACGGAGCCCCACCGATCGATCGCAGCAGATTATTGACCAGCGCCAGATGTTCCATCTCCTGTCGAGCCACCGAATAGACCATGTTGGCCCAGCGGCGTGTCAGTTCCAGTTGAGCGGC
>CAIWEX010001035.1 GCA_903911795.1 uncultured Schlesneria sp. | reverse complement strand
GCCAGCCAGCCATTGGACCTCGACGAAATTCGCCGTCGACTGAATCTGCATGGACGAAGTTCTCGTGACTTTCTGGATGCCCTCGTGGCGCTGGGAATGCTGACCCGCGAAGAAGGGCGATACGGCAACACGCCTGCAACGGATCTTTATCTGGATCGGGCAAAGGCGACGTATATGGGGGGAATGCTCGAAATGCTCAGCGCCCGCCTGTTCCGGTTCTGGGCAGATCTGACTGAGGGCTTGCAGACAGGTGTTCCGCAGAACGAGGCCAAACATGGGGGGGATCTGTTCGGAACCCTGTATGGGGATCCCAAGCGACTGGAACAGTTTTTGTCCGCCATGACGGGACTCAGTCTGGGGACCGCTCATGCCATCGCGGACAAATTCCCCTGGTCACAATTTCAGACGTTCGTCGACGTTGGAGCGGCTCAAGGTGCACTCTCGGTGGTACTCGCACAGCGACACCCGCATCTGCTGGGACGTGGAGCCGATCTTCCTGTTGTTCAGGCGGTCTTCGAAAAATACGTCGCGTCCAAGGGGCTACACGAACGAATCTCATTTACAAAACTCGACTTCTTCGCAGAGCCACTTCCCAAGGCCGATGTCATCGTTATGGGACATATACTGCACGACTGGGATCTGCCGACAAAGAGAATGTTGTTGAACAAGGCCTATGAGGCATTGCCTGACGGCGGTTCGTTGATCGTTTTCGAAGCGATCATTGATGATGAACGTCGCAGCAACGCATTTGGACTGCTGATGAGCCTGAATATGCTGATCGAGACCCCCGGTGGTTTCGATTATTCGGGGGCAGATTGTATTGGCTGGATGCGTGAGGCAGGTTTCAAGCAGACTCGCGTCGAACACCTCAGCGGCCCGGATTCGATGGTCATTGGCGTCAAATAGAGCGAGCATCTCACTTAAGTGTGGCGTCCCGCGGGCATCAAACTACAGCGTCTAACCCATGTTTCGACGCGACTCGGAAGTGCGACACGCACTAGTGGCTTCTATTCGTCGCTGCTCTGATAGATGCGCAGGAATCGGTAATAAACTTCCAGGCACATGGTGCTGACGGCCGTCGAATAGAGTCGGCCGCCAATTCCGGCCCATTTTCCGTTCGGGTCCCAGCTCCCCGCGAGCGGTCCCTGGGTCCGTTGAAGGCCAACAAGCGTGTCTCGCAGTGATCCGTTCCATTCTTCCCACGGCTCGCCGTCGTACTGGAACATCGCCAGTGTTCCGTAGTACCAGTAGTATTCATCGTAGGCAGCCAGACGCGGCAGGTTCTGTCGCAGGTACGTGACAGCCTCCTGCGAGGCACCGTCGCGTGGTCGAATGCCGAACATCTGGCGGCAGAAGAGTGCTTCTGCAGTCATCGCGGGCGAGGGACCTTCGTTCAACTTGTAACCTGCCAGTCCGCCACGAGCCCCCAATGCTCGTGACTGCAGGAACTTGGTCATCCCTCGTCGATTCTCCTCAGGGACTGGAATTCCTGCATTCACAGCACTTTTCAGAGCCATCAACTGCCACCCAAACATGCTCATGTCACTGTCGCCACCCTTGCCGTAACGCCATCCACCGTCCTCGTTCTGCATCGCGCAGATCAACCGGACGGCTGATCGGACCGCATCGCGTAGTTCGGGGAACGAACTTGAGTCGGCTTGCATTCCATAAGCTTCGGCCAGAGCAAAAGATGCCATCGCATGACAATACATCATGTCATAGCGTGTCGCCTTGCCTCCGAGAAACCCATTGGAATGCTGTTGAGCGATCAGCCACTTCAGGGCTTTCATTACGACTTCTGAATATTTCCCTTCCTCATGGGTATATCCCGCACCGAGGAACGAAAGGACAACCAGACCGGTGATCCCGGAGTCTGCGTACATACCACCGTCCAGTCGATTCTGACCTTGGGGATCCTTCTTGGCAGCACCGCCACCATGCTTGGCAGACGACCAGTTTCCGGCGGGTTCCTGAATGCTGGCCATCCACTTCAGACTGGCTTCAACGGCACGTTCGGAATCGATCGAACCACCATTTTTCAGGGCAGCGGTTCGACGTTGTTCAATTCGGCGGGCTCGGTAGGTCTCTGGGTCGCGAGATGGGGTGCGAATCGAATTTGCGGAATTGGGCCTGGCCAGTTCGGGACGCCGGATCTGGTCCGGAAAATCAGTTCCGGTCGATGGACGAGATGCGACCAGCGATTCTCGGGCAGAGACCGAGTTCGCCGATGCTGATGGATTTGATCGCGAGGGGACGTTCGGTTCTAGTTCAGTTTCGGGGGCCGTCTTGCTTCCTGATCGAGTGAACTTGCCGTTGCGGCGATCACCGGTGTTTGTAGCTGCCGTTGATGACGGAGAACTTCCGGTGTCAGCAATCTCTGCGGGAACGGGACTGGGGTTACTGCGACGACGAATCATATCGCTGTTCGGTGCTCCCACAGGCTTGGGGATTGCCGCTTCCGGTGCGAGGTCCGTTGGGAGCGTCAGCACCGCCCCGTCATCAATAAAGGGTGCTGCCCGCTCGGCAGCGCCACGTTGAGGTTCTACGCGTGATGTCACATCGATCTGCGAGGTTTCACGTGCCGTTTGTTGTCGGGTTGCCGAAGCTACAGAGCGAGTTTCAGGACGTGCTTCCGGCGTTGGTTCATCCAGCTCTCTGGATTGACGAGCCGCAATCGCCGCGACGGAGGCCGCAACTGACTGTTGTGACGGAGCTTCGACTGGCGTTTCCGGGCGAGCAGGAAGATCGGGGGTAACGGGAACGATCGGTTCGGCCGTCGGGGCTTTCTCAACGGTTGGGTCTTCAACGGCCGCAACTTCTTGATCGACGCGTTGCATGCGGGTCAGGTTAGAGTCGACTCGTTGCGTACTGGAACTCCAGACCGGTCTGGAAGAGGTTCCCGGTTCGGACGCATCTTCCTCGCTGGTTAAGGTCACGCGCACAGGTATGGCGTTGACTTCACCTTCGGGGAGTGGACTGGCTGGCAAATTCTCGATCACCGTCGCCCAGCCGAGGCCGAAGCAGCAGTGCAGGAGCAATGAGAGAAAGAACGATTTCGAACTTGCGTTATGGTCGCCGTAATGGGTTCCCCACATCGACAGCAATTGGATCGTGGCAAACAGCGAGCAAAGGATCAGCGCGCCACGCAGGATCATGCCGCCGGTCGACATGCTCATGATGTTATGGGAAACCAGATCCCAAAATCGCGATACCGATTCGGGCATTACGATTCCTGCTTCCTGGGGAGATGAGCGACCGAAATATTGCGGATTCCAGCCTCTTTACAGGTCGAAAACGCATCCATGATCAACTGATAACGGCAGCGCCCGTCCCCGCGAATGATAACAGCCTGGTTGGGGAATCCCGCCTGAGCGTTGCGCAGCAAAGTCATCAGTGACTCTGTCGATTGCGGCTCCCCTTTGACAAAAACCTGCCCCGCTTCTGAAACATTGACGACGATTTCATCGGGAGTTCCGGTGAGGGCGGCAACATCAGCGGCGGTGGGAATCTGAATGTCGGTCTGGCGTTCTTCTTCCGAAAACCGGGTACCGAGCATGAAGAAAATAATGAGCAGCATCACCACGTCGAGCATGGAGGTGAGGTCGATCCCCGGCTCTTCCAATGGTGCTGTCTTCAGTGGCATCAACCGCTCCCTCGGTGGCAGATACGTTGAAACACCCCGCATCTCATCCTGTAAACAATTCGCTGTGCAGATCTTAGGTGCGGGAATATGGCGAAATGGTATGCCGGATTCCTGATCCAGGCAAGTCCCTTCCCGATGACAGGCGGCGTTGGTTGTGGAAGTAACGCCGCCGGTCAGTCCCTGTAATGGCCTCTGCGAAGTGCGATACACCAAGTGATCGGCAGTTTTGGCACGTTCCCGACATTAAACCGGGGGGAGCCCTGCCGATCTTTCGCCAGTCTTCGTAATCGATACCGCCGATGAAATCGCGAAAAGAGACTCAAAAACGCCACAGCGATTTTCCATGCGTTGGCGACAGAATACTACTTCAAGAAGTCTGGCAGATAGCCCCCATCGTCT
>CAIWEX010001034.1 GCA_903911795.1 uncultured Schlesneria sp. | reverse complement strand
CCTGTCGCCTTCAGATCCATGGCAGAATCCATCTGGTCGATGATGCTGCGAATACTTTCCGGATCGACGGCGATACTCAGTCCAGTGCGTCTGCCAATTTCTCGCAAGACTTCTTTGCGAGTCTGCTGCTGCAGATTCAGATCAATTTTTTGATCCAGCTTTTTCAGTGTTGAGTCGGCTGCCTGTGGTCGTGCGGGAGCAAGTTCATCACCTGATCCGACGCGATCTGCGAGCTTCATCATGAACTCAAATCGCCGTCCGTCGGGATGATCGATCGAGACGCCTGCATTTCCGCCTGTGGTTTTCAAGCGGGGTTCGCCAAGAACGGTTTCGCGGCCCTGTTCGTCGACTTCGATCAGCTTCAACTGAACAACGAAATGCCGCTGATTTTTAATGACCGGAAGCGGTTCTGGAGCCCCCTTGAGCGCGGGGGGGCGGGCAGGTTCTTCCGCACCAAATGCGATCGAAAGCACGATCCAAGCCGACCGCAACACCGACAACGACATCTCCGCTCCTCCATGAGTTGAGACGAACCACAAGATCTAAACCAACGACACCGAAAACCTACCAGATTTTGACTTCGGACTCCAGATGGACTCCAAACTGATCGGCGACCTTGGATCGAACCAGATCCATGAGCCTCAAGACGTCGCTGGTCGAGGCCCCTTCATGCGTCACAATGAAATTGGCGTGGCGGTCGTTGATTTCCGCTCCACCAATCCGCGTTCCCTTCAATCCCGCCTGTTCGATCAGTTGCCCGGCCCGCTGCCCGCGTGGATTCTTAAAGACGCATCCCGCTGTTTGAGAACTGAGCGGTTGTGAAGCCTTTTTGGTAATCCAGATCTTACGGAGTCGCTGCGAAATTTCGTCTGGGGAATCGGATTGAAGCTCGAACTCGGCTTCCAGGATCAATAGTTCGTCGAGATTACTTTGTCGGTAATCGAACAGGAGTTCATCTTCGGTTCGGACGAGTTTTTCGCCACTGACCGTCAGAACGGTCACCTTACGGACAAACTGCGAAATCTCGCCGTGCCGACCGCCGGAGTTCCCGTGCAGAGCACCGCCAACCGTGCCTGGAATTCCCGCCAGGTTCTCAAAACCCGCCAGACCAGCACGGACAGTCTCTGAAATCACGTGGGAAAGCAGTGCACCACCACCCGCAGTGACACGATGACCGTCGATCTTCACTTCTGCGAAACAGGGGTGGCTGAGCCGAATTACCGCTCCGCTGACACCTTCATCGCGAACGATCAGATTCGATCCGCCTCCCAGGATTTTGACAGAGATCCCGTGCTCGCAGCAGAGACGAACGACACGAATCAACTCGTCCTCGGTGCGAGGTTCGATGAAGTACTGTGCGGGTCCACCCAGTTTCAGCCAGGTGTATGGTGCCAATGGCTCGTCACGCTTGACGATGTCAGCAAATTCTTCGAATGCGCTCATGATGTATCCGGTCGATGTCTCCAGCCCCCATGGCGATCAACACATCGCCGGGTCGCGCCGCATCGTCCACAGTTGTGATGATCTGGTCAAGGGACTCGACATATCGAGCTTTCCGGCCACGTGCGGCAACGCGATCGGCCAATTCCCTGGAAACTCGCTGGGGCTCGTCTGTTACTCGTTCTCTCGCCGCAAACACTGGCACAACAAGCAGTTCGTCACAGTCGTCGAAACTCGCTGCGAAGTCGTCCATCAACGCTAAGGTACGCGAAACCTGATGCGGCTGGAAGGCGCACCAGATACGTCGGTCGCCATAGACACGACGTGCTGTCTGGAGAGTTGCACGAACGGCAGTCGGATGATGAGCGTAGTCATCGATCAGCAGCAACGTGTCAGCCTCGCCAACGACTTCAAATCGCCGTTTCACACCACCGAAAGAACCGAGTCCTGCAATGATCGACTGCGGCGAAATCCCCATTTCTGCACAGAGTGCTGCTGCTGCCAACGCATTTTCAACGTTGTGCTCCCCGTGCAGGCGTAACTGGACCTGGCCCCATAAATTCTTTGAACCCGCAGGATTGGTGGGACCGCAATGAATGTCGAAACTGATTCCGGAGACATCTTCGTGGATCTTGCCAACGGTCCAATCGGACTCAATCGACCTGCCAAACGTTACAACTCGTGCTGCCGAGGCTTTTGCAACGTCTCGCGCGGCTTGGGAATCTCCATTCACCAGGAGAACACCGTCGGCGGACACCAACTGGACAAATTCCTGAAACGCAGTGACCAGCGATGGCAGATCGGCATAGCAATCAAAGTGGTCAGGTTCAACATTCAGCACCGCCGCGAAACGGGGATGAAAATCGAGAAAGCTGCGATTGAATTCACAACTCTCTACGACCAGCAGATCTCCCTTACCTGCTCGACCGCTGTTTCCGCTGTCGCATAATTCAGCCCCGACCAGGACCGCGGGGTCCCGTCCTGCGACGCTTAAAATCCAGCCGACCAAGGCCGTGGTGGTGCTTTTCCCATGAGTCCCCGCGATGCAGATTCCCGTTCGATCGCGCATCAGGCGACCAATCATTTCACCATAAGACCACTGCGGCAGACCTCGCCGCGACGCTTCTATCCGCTCGGGATTATCTGGTCGAATCGCTGGACTATAGACGAGACATTGCACATCGCTGGGGAGATTGGCGGCAGAATGCCCTTGGGAAAACGTCAATCCGTGGAGCGTGAGCGCCGTGATCGCCGCGCTGGCAGGCAGCAGATCTGATCCCGACAATTGCCACTCGAGGCCATCCAGTAGTTCCGCCAGGGCCTTCATCCCTGCCCCGCAAACGCCAACGAGATGGGCAGATGGTCGATCTGCTCGCACTTCCCGTGGCATTGTATGGAACTCCTTGATGAGGATTCAGTCTAACTTACGTCCGGTTCCAAGGTGACACCGCATGCTTCAAGCCGGGTGCCAGAGGCACAAGAAAATAAGCAGGGCAAAATGCACGTTTCCACCGAGATGAACTCGGTGGATTGCAGGAATAAGTGAATAAACTAATTCGGTTTCTGAGCGTTCCAGCGTTTCACGCGGATGGCGTTCGCCGCACGATTGGGATCATCGCTGCGAGTTCGTTCTACCGTAGCAATGGCATCTTTGAAGTTGCCTTGCTGGACATAGGATTCAGCAAGTAGTGCGCGAGCGGCAAAATTCCAGCGACCGTTTCTGTCGTATCGCTTCACGTACGTCGAAAGCTGTTCGATTGCGGAGTCATAATCACCCAGTTCGTACTTGCAGACTCCTGTCCAGTAAATTGCGTATTCCGCCCCCTGCTGATTCAAAATCGCGAGATTCTGGACCGGCATCTCTTCAACACCCAGATGGCGAATTCCCAAGTACCGTTTGGTTGCATCGTCAAACTTGCCCAGCAACTGATCCGTACGGATTTTCAGCAGTTTCCTTTCCGGGATACCGACTTCCACCGTTCCTGTTTTAGGATCAACGTTAATCGGAATCGGCAGGTTGAAGGGCATCGTTGCTGCTTCAAGTGCCTGGCCCATCGCTTGCGTCACGGATCGTGTCGCATTGAACTGCTGTGTGGGATATCCCCACAACTTCAATTCGTCTCGTTTCCAGCTTGGTTTGACCTGAGTGACACGGGCCAGCAAACCCGTTCGTGCTCCGTCGTCAACCAGTGGATCGTATAGAACGCAGACTTCTTCAGAGGGAAGGACCGCTTCCAGATTCTTCATCCGCTGACTCCAATAGATCGATTCACCGATCAGAAAAATCGCGGGATTTTTCAACGAGTCAGCGTCAATGCCATAGGGCTGGTCGGATCGCAAAGCCAGCGGCTGCAGCCATTCCGGGTGAGCCGTAATTTCGTCCAAAGTTGCCGGTGGTCCCGATTTGCCAATGTCTGCGGAGGACGGAATGGCGATCCCCAATCGCAAGTCATATAAGTACACACGTCCATTCAGGATGGCTCCAAACAGCCATGTTTCATTGTCTGCCCCTGTTGGTCGGATGATGACGGAGTCAATTCGGACCTGACGCAGCAACGTTCCCAGCAGCCAGGCGCGATCTTCAACCGTGCCGCGCCCGATCAACAGCAACTGGTAGATCCCCAGTGGCATGTCAGTTTCATCACTTCCGCGTAGAGACAGATTCCGGACGACGTAATCCACAAGTCCCTGGACATGGGCGATTTCATCTCCTCCCCGAGCCACGACGAATTTAGCAATGGTATGAGTCAACATCGCATCGCGTACATGAATCGCATCGCGTAAGTCGTAGTTCTGAACTTTCAGCCGCGCGGCTTCGTTGTCGTCAATCCAGCCTGGCGGAACTTCGACCGCTGCCGATTCGGGACCCGGTGATGCGATTCCTCGCCACGAATTCAGCAGGTTGATCGGTTTGTCGGTCGCTGCCGCGATCGTGTAGTTTTCCGGGCGAAGTTGATGGATCGCGCTTTTCAGCAAGTCTTCGGCCGACGGTTCGCCCGTCACATTCTTGCCGTCCTGGCGAGGTGACGAATTTACCGAACTACTTCGCGGACAGCCAGCCGTTGCCACCAGCAGGAGCAGGACGGCAGGAATTCGTAGGCTTCGTAAGTGCTGACAAGTCATAAGGTAATGCTCAATGGCGGAGGCGGTGACTGGGCGTTGCCGATGGGCGGTCAGAAACTGCGATCTGTCCCGAGTCCCAAGCGTACTTTCAAGTTGAAGTCGACGGAACCCAAGGACAAGATTTCAAACGAACTTTTCCGCAGGCTTACGCCGAATCGAATGGAAACGTTGATACTTTCCGGCACATCCCCACTTTTGAGCGGAAATGCCAATCTACGGTCGAAGGAGAATCGCCCGATCAGGATGCCTGCTGGTCGCGAAATTCCAATGTCATTGCGCGGAGTCGCACCAGTTGATCAATGAGTTGAGGTAATTCGGCCAGCGGTACCATGTTGGGGCCATCGCTCAATGCGACGTCAGGGTTGGGATGGGTTTCGAAGAAGACTCCGTCGCAACCGCAGGCGACTGCAGCCCGCGATAGAAAGGGAACCAGTTCGCGCCGACCGCCCGTTGTCGCACCGCCAGGCATCTGAACACTGTGGGTCGCATCGAAAATGACGGGCCCGCCGAATCCCTGCATCACAGGAATGCAGCGAAAATCGTTGACTAATCGTCCGTATCCGAACATCGTGCCGCGTTCGGTCAGCAGGACATTGGGATTTCCAAACGCTTCGCACTTGCGAACCACGTGAATCATGTCTTCGGGGGCGATGAACTGTGGTTTCTTGACGTTCACCACGCCGCCATGGCGCCCGGTTGCGGCCGCAACCGCTTCGACGAGGTCCGTCTGGCGGGCAAGAAATGCAGGAACCTGCACAACCTGGCAGACCGCAGCGGCGGGCTCCGCCTGACTCGGATCATGCACGTCTGTCAACAGCGGCAGTCCAGTGACTTCGCGCACGCGAGCAAGGATTTCCAGTCCACGCTCCAGACCTGGCCCACGAAAACTGTCGACGCTGGTTCGATTCGCTTTGTCGAAACTCGATTTAAAAACGATTTGAACATTGCGCGACGCGGACAGGTCTGCCAATCGTTTGGCAACCTCCATCACCAGTTCTTCGCTCTCGATGACACAGGGGCCAGCCATAAACAACAATGGCTCATCACGCCCGCAACGCCACTGCCCCACACTCAACGGATTGTTCGGCACAGGTTTGTTCCTTGAATTATCCCGGGAATCCATTCGTCAGCCATCTTAACCTCCCAATCAACGGGAAGCCACCACATCAACAGTGGCCTCGAGCGGCCTCAGCACGGCAGTGAGAGCAAAACGTGACGGGCCTCCGCCGTCGCTCAATCTGCGGGTTTCACATGAGCGGCCTCGGTCAAAAAAGAAATTCCGCAAGCTTGGACATGACTTCAGGCAGCGGAATCTCGGTGCCAATCAGCGGAAGCAGAGGGACAATGGCAGAGATGACAATCAGGAACATCGCCTTTTTATCAATTGGGATCAGCCGCATCTCTTCAATATGCTCGTAGGTCGCAGCAAGTGCGGCCAGTGACATCGGGTCAGAACTTCCCAGCAGCGGGTCTTGATTCCTCGACGGTGGTTGCCGGATCCACTTTTCATCAAATGACCGGTCATGGCTGGCCACGAGTTTTCCGAAATCAAGCAATCCCTCGAACCGGCACCTTGCCAACTGGAACCCGAACCAGAAAACGGGGACGTGAAGCACAAATGTAATCAGCAGCACGTAAATGGACAGGTGGTACTTCAGAGTACTGAGCGATTCACCTTTATGGTAAATCTCGTTGGCAAACCCGACCGAAACCATGATCGTGATGGCGACAACCATCGGCGAAAAACTGGCGATTCCCCAGCCAAGGAACCCAAGACCCCCAGCATGGTCAGGATGAGTCGGTGTCAGGTCCAGATCCAGTTTCGAGACGCGATACAAGAACCAACCCCACAGGAACAGCAGGCAGAGCGCACGCAAGAGGAAAAAATACAGGATCGGCAGACTGACAAGCATATGCCACCAGCCTGCCGGGGTCATTCCTGCGGAATGGTTTCCCCAGTATGAAGTCCCATTGGACGGACCATAAAGGTGGGCCAGAATTGACGTGACCAACGAAACGACAAAATAAACGAGCTCGGCTCCCGTCGAATCGTGGAAGTCCTCGATCCTCGCCCGAGTCGCCTCAAATTTGTCGCGTTCCTTCGCGGAAATGATCCCCGCTCGCAAAAATTGACGGACCTGCACACCCAGGCCGATCACCAGGAAGGCTTCCGTCAGGTCAAGCAGTGGCAGGGCGAGCAGAAAACGTCCATGCACCTCAGCATCGCGCCAGATGGGGATCTTGACCGTTTGACCCGTCAGATGCCCGGCATTCCACGACATCAAGACCAGCGGCAGCCAGGTGATCAGTATCAAAACCAGCAACCGCAACAGTCGCCGACTGGTCGGGGGACTCAACAACCCGATGCGACCGGCCAGCCGATTCAACAAGCCGCCGTGCGTTCGTACAAACTGAGGGAGTTCTTCGGACTGAGTTTCCTTCGCCATACCGCAGTTCTCGCTGTCAGTGAGATTTCAAGACGACAAACCGACCT
>CAIWEX010001033.1 GCA_903911795.1 uncultured Schlesneria sp. | reverse complement strand
GGGATCGCTTCGCGATCAAGGCAACAAGTCGTTTGCAACAATTGGTGTCGCCTTCAGGCGGTGACTTCAAATCTCACGATTTGAGCAACAAATATCGCAGGTGAATTCGTGAGAATTCGGCTGCTTTTAACCATTTCCGAACTCTCACGAGTTCGGCTACCAGTGTTTCGTCCGCGCAAAATATCGTTACCCGCGTTGAGCGCCGCCAGTGCCATCATTGGTCGTTCGGCGGAGGACTACTTCGCGACGGATGGGGTGAATGAGATATCCCAAACGCCGACCTTGACCGTGGCGGTCTGGCCGGCGGGCACGACGACCTTCGGATTGGCCACAGACACAGGGTTGGGGGTGTCAGCAGTGGTTTTGATACTTGAAGCAATGACGAACGTTCCGTTCTGTTTCAAGGTTGGCAGGATCGACAGTTCCGTCGCACCGGTCCGTATGGTCGCCGTTTTGCCAGACTCGACCGTCACCCGCGGAGCAGCGATCGCGTTATCGCCCTGCCGCATCCGTGTTTCGACGATGACGACATCCGCAGCGACGGCGGGAGCCGAGTAAATGAGCGTGGCGAATGCCATAGCAGCGATGGTAAACGTGACGCTCTTCATTGCAGACTCCATTTGAGAATTCGGTGCGACCACCCTGAACTGCGCCTTTTACCGAGGGGGCATTATTCGAGTCAAGACATCAAAATGCCTAACAAACGAGCACCGGATGCTGGTGGATGACATACCGTAGCCGAAGTCGTAAGACTTCGGTCTCTTCGATTCGGGAAGCACCGAACTCTCACGAGTTCGGCTACATTGCCGCCGTCCCGATGTTCATGACCTTTGCCCCCCAGTACGACCGGTGGGTGCGCGTGATCGGGAGATTGCCACGGCGATCATCGCAAATCAGCGTTGATCAGCGGTTCCCATCGCATTCAATTCGGCAAGTTCCACCAGCAGCCGTTCAAGCTCCTGGAAGTACGCAGTTCGGTCCATCGATTTCTTCTTCGATCGCAACTGCAGAATCGCGACTTCGAGCGCATCTCGCTTTTTCAGAACGTCGGAAGGCAGAGCAGCATCCGTGGCGTTGCGGATCAGATGCCATTGATGAGCCGATTGCCCGTCGAGCGGTTTTCCGTCTGTCGTTTGTTCGATCGGAGTCAACCCGCGAAACTGATCGGCTCGAACTCCCAATCCATCGCCACTGTCATCCAGCAACGCGTGTTCCGTCTGTAAGCGACCATCCGTCGTATAGAATTCGGCGGTGCGGCGTGACGCACGCAGGAACGCTTCCCAGAGGGATGTCTGTTCATCCTTGTCGAGGTCAGCGCTGGCATCGCCGATGGCCTGAGACATGTAGTCACCGAACCGGGCGAAATTCTGCTCAGCACCACTTTTTGTCGCGGCAATCACGACACGTTTCGGCCCGGACAGTAACGGCACAAATGGAGCACTGGCGGACGCACAATTGATGATTGCCATCGGTCGATCCACGGGCTTCAACCAACTCGCCAATTCAACTGCCGACAGATCTGGGCCTCGCAGATTGAACCGGGCTTCCCGTCGGTCGTAAGTTCCGTGTCCGATCATTACCAACCAAAGCTCGACACCTTTGACGCCGGCCGCTTCATCAACAATGGCGCGAAGTCGTTGTTTATCTGTCTGGGTTGGAATTTCCTTGTCACGGCCTACGACGACGCAGTGGAAGCCCGCCTGGTTGGCCGCAGCTAACCAGCGATCAGCCCATTCGGCAAACATTGGCTCGTACTGAGGAGCCCCGTTTGCTCCAACCACAAGAATCAACGTCGGTTTCGTAGTCTTCGCCGCGTCCTGGGCCAAGGCGCTACCGATCATGAACATCAGTGCGAACACGAGAGATGTGAGGAATTTCACGGCAGGCCTCTCCAACGTCGCAACGCCCATTCGCCGCACAGGCACGATACGATCAACGCCAGCAGCCAAGGCTGATGCCACAGTGGGGTGGTATACGACTCCGTCAGCGGAGCCTGTCGCGTTGGCAGGCTCCGCACGAATGCCTCCAGACTGTCAGCACGAATCACTTCACCACCGGTCTGTTTGGCGAGTGACGACATCAATTCCTCATTCGGGGCGACTCGCTGAAACTCTTCCGAGTCGGGATCAGCGGCCCAACCGGTCTCGGACTTACCCAGTGACTTTCCTTCTGCGTCAGCAACTTCCACCGACAGGCGATATTGACCTGGTATTCGCGACGCAAACGTTGATTCATACAACCCGGCTTCCTGCAGTGACGGTTCCGCTTGTTGTGTCACAACAGATTTGTCTGGCAAAGTGAGTGACACTTTGACAGCCGCATTATCCTGCGGTTGGAATTCGCTGGTGCGGATCCTGGCTTCCAGACGCGTCAACGGTTGACCGAAATCATCTTGCGGGACAACGCGTAATTCGATGCGGTCGGGGACATCTGCTATCAGCCACCGTACGGTCTGTCGCCAGGCCTTTCCGAGGTCATCCTTTTCACGCTGAGAATCTGTGCGATCGAGTTGCCAGCGCCACAGGTCACCGATCAACAGAGCCGCACAGCGACCTCGTCCAAATCGCTGGACTGCCAGGGCGGGGTGACGTTGCCGCTCTCCGTCTGTCACTTCCGCGATGACGGTCGCCCCTGGCTTGAGATTGCCCGCGCGATTGATCGTTTGGAATGTCACCAATTCTTTTAGCCGCTGCTGCTCTTCCGTTTCCGTCGGACGTAATCGAGCCCACGGCTGAAGCCAACCATCACGGGTCAGAGACAATCGATATCCCGTTGGTGAGGGGACTCCTTCCACGGCATTCAAATACAAGGGCAGCATTCGACCGACGGGAGTACGATCATAATTTCCGTGTCGAAAGGATTCGGCCCCTCCGAGCATCAGCAACCCGCCACCGCGTTCCGATACAAACCGTTCCAGCAGTGTCATCTGATCCGCGGTAAAGAACCCTGCCTCCAGATCGTCAATCACAACAGCGTGAAACTGATAAAGATCTTCGGCCTTCTTGGGAAATCCGTCTCGCAGTTCATTGGGATCGCGCGTGTTCAACCGGACGAGGACAGGTTGGTCATAGCGTTCAGTCTCTTCGCCAGTCCGATCAAATCCGCGGAACAGGGGATTCGTCGCTTCGCCATCACGGCTACGCCAGTCAAACTTGGGTTCTCGACGTGCGACGCGAATGACGCCCGTCAGTTTCACTTGCTCATCGGAATCGATGGCTCGGTTCAGGAATTTGAATTCCCAATTGGGGCGACCTGTGAGATACAGAACTCGATACGGTCCACTCCCTCGGTCGACGGAGACCAGTCGTTGATTGTTTGCCGCGGTTGATTCCTTGTCGATGGCCAGTGCCGGCGTTTCAACGGTGACTCGATAGAACGACAGGCCTGGAGACTTCGGGCGGAACTGGAATCGAAAGGCGAGCGGCGCGGCGTCCTTACCGAAGACCAGCGTTTCCTCTTTGACCGTTTCACCTTTTTCATCGAGCAACTTCGCGATGACCTTTGCCTCGGGAAGCCCGAGGTGGGCAACGTCGGCCTGAATTGTGACCGGGGCGTCTTCGAACGCTGTTGTTGTGACTGAAAGGTGCGAAATTGTCAGATCGCGGTGGCTCTTGGCATTTCCAGAGATGACTGGATAAATCGGCGGCAATCCTGTTGTGTCGAAGTCGGTGATTCCCTGGTCGGTCGCATTCCCATCAGTAAACAGCAGGACACCAGCCAACGGGCGGTTTTGAAATCGTTCCTTCAGGCTATTGAGGACACTTCGCAGGTTCGTACGATTCCCGTCAAAGTCGAGTTTCGCGAAATCGGGGACACCCTGCAGTCGCGAATCGAATTCATAGCGCCGAACATCAAAGTCCTGTGACAATCGAACCTGCCAGGGAGCGTTTTCCTGATTCAACAAGTTCTTCAGTAACTCCCCGCGCGAATCTTTGAGCTGCGGATCCTGAACATTCATACTCTTGCTGTTGTCCGCCAGAATGGCAAACAGGTTTGCTCCCGGCCGAGCACGTTGACCGCTCCACAAAGGTTCCAGCAGGCAAAAGATAAGTAACCCGAGGGCGATTCCCTTGAGCGTGGCGGCTTGCCATCGCGTTCTGCGGTCCAGATTTGCGCCCGCGTAGCGAACGACAACGATGATTCCTGCGATGACTCCCAACGTAACTGCGGGAACAATCCAGTCGCGACCGCCAAACATGACGACAGCCAGCATGCGTCCTACTTCTCCTTTCCGCTGCCGAGCCGCTCGTAATAGCTCCGTACGAGGTCTCGGTAACGGGTCGGAACGGGATCGCGATCGACGGGAACCAGTGAATCGGGCTTCTCGCGACGCGTGATCTCTTCCGCAAGTTGACGCTGCAATTGAATCATTGGCTCATGCACAGTCGTTCGTACCAGATCCCAGTTCGGTGTCTGGGAATGACGTTTAAAATCCGCTCGCAAACTGCGAGCACGTTCCCGGACCTTGGCAACTTCGGCCTGCAATTTCGGATCACTGACCATCGACTCAACGTCACGCAGGCGTTCATTCCAATCGCTGAACCCGCCACCTGTCAGCGGACCGGGAGACCCCTGGCCACCTGGACCTCCACCCATTCCTCCTTGTTCGCTCGCTGATTCAGCAGAACCGGGACTCGGCTGTCCACCCTGTGAACCTGGCCCACGTAATCCAGGGCGGCGCCCTGGTTGACCTTGTCCCGGCTGGCCCTGTCCTGGCTGGCCCTGTCCTGGCTGGCCTTGTCCCGGCTGGCCCTGTCCCGGCTGACCCTGTCCCGGCTGACCCTGTCCCGGCTGACCCTGTCCCGGCTGACCCTGTCCCGGCTGACCCTGTCCCGGCTGACCCTGTCCCGGCTGACCCTGTCCCGGCTGACCCTGTCC
>CAIWEX010001032.1 GCA_903911795.1 uncultured Schlesneria sp. | reverse complement strand
GATCAGGTAGTTGATCTCACGCACGACCGCTTCGGCTTCCACCTGTTCATCGGGATGCGACCGCAGATTGACTTCGGTCCCTGTCTTATGAGCAATCAGCTTCTTTTCGTGCCGACCGCGATTGTGGTGGACCAGTTGATTAGCCAGTTCGATGATTTGCGTTGTGCAGCGATAGTTGTCCTGAAGTCGAACCACCTTGGCACCCGGAAACTGTTGCTGGAAACCGAGAATATGCTTCACTTCGGCCCCGCGCCAGCCATAGATCGACTGATCATCGTCACCCACCACGCACAGGTTGCGATGCGGGCGAACGAGGGCCGCGACGATCTGAAACTGCATCTCGTTCGTATCCTGATACTCGTCGATCTGCACATGATCGAACCGGTCCTGGCAGCGTTTCAGGACCTCAGGAAACTCGTCGAACATCTGCGCGGTCAGCAGCAGCAGGTCATCGAAATCGACGGCACCGCCCGCCCGCAACGACTGCTGATAGCGGCGATAGGCCATGGCGGCGAGTGAGTCGCGATCATCCTCGACAAAGTCGCGAGCCTGCTCGGGCAGAATTCCTTCCATCTTCCAGCGACTGATGCGTGAGATCAGGTCCGCCGGCTTCATCGCCGCATCAGTGACACGGATATCACGCAGGGCTTTGCGCGCTGCAGACTCCTGATCGCCGCGGTCATAAATCACAAACTGTTTGGGGTATCCGAGGGCTTCAATTTCTTCACGCAGAATTCGCACGCAAAGCGAGTGGAATGTGGAGATGTTCGGTCGCGACTTCATCCGCTTGCCAAGCAGACCGCTCATTCGCTCCTGCATTTCACGGGCGGCTTTGTTGGTGAATGTCACCGACAGAATCCGATTGGGCTCGATCCCCTGACGAATCAGTTCCGCCATCCGAAACGTAATGACACGCGTCTTGCCCGTACCAGCCCCCGCGAGAACAAGGAGGGGCCCTGAGGGCGTCACGACGGCTTCACGCTGCGATGCATTGAGTTCATTCAGTGAGGCGCCGCTGCCGGGACGTGGCGAATTGGCGGCCGGGGCTGGCGAACCAGGTCGTGGCGCGGGGGTACCAAGGAATGGAGAATACGATGACACGGGCTAAACCTGATCCTTCGGGAATCTGCCAATTAACCAAAGTCGAAAACTGTCGTTCCTTCGGTCCTCTGGATTCCCTTCCCAGAACCAAAAATGCAACTCACCGATGATTTACTTGCGAGTCGGTTTGGCCGGTGATGCCTGGACTTCACGAAGCGACTCCAGCATCGTTCCCATGGATTGCCACCGGTCACGCGGATCGACTTTCAGTCCCTTCATGATCGCATCGGCAATTCGTGGATCGATGTCGGGAACATGTTGTCGCAGGTCGTCCGGCGGTGTGTTGATATGCTGGACAACGGCATCCAATGTTTCAGCCGCTTCCCAGGGAAGCTTCTTCGCATACATTTCGTAACAGGTCACCGCATACGAGAAAATGTCGATCCGCTGGTCGGTTCGCTGACGCTTGATCAGCTCTGGAGCCATGTAGTTGGCGGTTCCGGTCCGATTTCCTGGTGCCTGAAACTCGGGAGTGTTTGGCACAACCAGTCCAAAGTCGATCAGCTTGATGGAGTACTCTTCATCGAGGATCACATTGCGCGGGCAAATGTCGCGATGAATCCAGTTCTGGCGATGGAAGTACTCGATCGCTTCGCCGAGTTCGATCATGAACCGCAGCCGATTCCGCTTCATGACTTCGTTCTGAACGTCGACCAGGAAACTGAGGCTGACCCCTTCCACAAACTCCATCACCAGGTATTGCTCGTTGTTGGTCGTGATCCCGAATTCGTAGGTCTTGACGATGTGAGGATGATTCAGCTTGACCGCAACTTCGCCTTCGGAGGGCTTCGGGGATTTGATCCCCTTGAAACGTGATTCCAGCCGCTTGGTCTTGTCGATGTCCAGCAGTTTGAGCGCAACGGTCTTCCCTGTCCGCCCGTCGATGGCGCGCCAGACCTTGGACATGCTCCCCTGCCCGACGCGACTGACCAGTTGAAATCGCTTCGTCACGTCCAATCGCGTCACTTTAGGTTGCGATTGAAATAGCTTCTTCAGGAATTCAAGCATGAACAGATTCCGAGTCAGACAAAGGTCCGCGCAGGGTCACATCCCGCAATAATCGATCAGTCGCGAAATCTCGGATCGCAATTCGGGACGGGGGACGATGCGATCAATGAATCCATGCTCCAGCAGGAATTCGCTCGTCTGGAAGCCGGGTGGCAAGTCGATCTTGCAGGTCGCTTTCACCACACGTGGGCCAGCGAATCCGATCAACGCTTTGGGTTCCGCGATGATGATGTCGCCCAGTGATGCGAAACTGGCGGCGACCCCCCCCATCGTCGGGTTCGTCAAAACGGACAGGAACAGCCCCCCCGCTTCATGATAACGAGCCAGCGCGGCAGAGACTTTTCCCATCTGCATCAGGGACAGGATCCCCTCGTGCATACGGGCCCCACCGCCGGAACCACTCAGGATCACCAAAGGCAGGTTCAGTCGCGTCGCCTCTTCAACCGAGCGGGTCAATTTCTCGCCCACGACCGAGCCCATGCTTCCCATGATGAACGCTGAATCGGTCAGGGCAAACACCAGCGGACGACCGCGCATGTAGCCGCGTCCCGCGATACAGGCCTCTGTCAGCCCCGACTTCCGTTGTTCTGCGACCAAGCGGTCTTTGTAGGGCTTCGAATCGACGAAACCGAGCGGATCTTTCGGTGAAAGTTGAGTAAACCACTCTTCAAAGCTGTCTTCATCGAGCAACTGCTGAATACGTACCCGACCGGGTACTGTGAAGTGGTAGTCACAGTCCGGACACAGGTACAGGTTCTTTTCAACCTGTTTCCGAAAGACTGTATTTTTACAGGCTTCACACGAAATCCAGAGTCCTTCCGGAACACCACGTTTCTTGCGTGGGGTCTCGCCACTGGATTCGGCTTCGCTGGGAGTGGCAGTACTCATCTTCGACGCTTCCTTCTTGTTCGGCGCGAGTCTCCCGACCCCACCGAAACGCCGGCAACTGTTTATCAACCAGGTGCAAATCCTGTGGCCCTGTTGGTGCGGATGCCCTCATCCGCGCTTGCCCAGATCACAAGACACAAACATCAATGACCGATCGCACCCAATTCAATCGACCCGCCCGGCGAGTCGTTCGAGATTCTGAACTGCGGAAGTATAATCAGGCTCGTCGAAAATGGCACTGCCCGCCACAAACACCTGACACCCAGCAGCGGCGGCTGATGCGATCGTCTCTTTCGCAATCCCGCCATCGATGGAGAGCAACGCCCCGGCAGGCAGATTTGATTTCAGAACTCTTGCCTTATCAAGCACTTGCGGCATGAACTTCTGGCCGCCGAAGCCTGGCTCGACGCTCATTACCAGTACCAGATCACATTCGAGCAGGTACGGAAACAGACGTTCTGCGGGAGTTCCGGGATTCAGAGCCAGTCCAGCCAGTCGCCCGGCAGCTCGAATTCGGCGTAGAACCTGGGTCGGTTCCGGGACCGCTTCGATGTGAATCGTGATCGCATCACAGCCGGCCGCCAGATAATCGTCGAGGTAT
>CAIWEX010001031.1 GCA_903911795.1 uncultured Schlesneria sp. | reverse complement strand
CTTGTTTCGGCCAGCACAGGCACAGCAGCAAGCCTCATGGGCCGATGTCCGCTGGCTGGTGGAACCGCGAAGGCCTTCCTCGCACAGCCGGGAGGCCCCAGAAGCAAGAAGTACTCGTCATACCATGGAGCCCGTTTCGGTCGCATCGGGAACCACGGGTCGACGCCTGTGTGTGACACTGCTGACGTGTCGAGGTCCTTTTTCTGGTGGTTCTGTTGAGCTGGATGTGAATGATGCGACGGGTGATGTGCGTCTGGTATCCACTCTGGCCGGTGCAGCGACTGCTGTCCGAGCCACCGGAGCTTGAGACCCTGGCATCAGAGGCCACGGTCAAGGTCAACAATCGCACTCCGCATTCCCGCTCCTCCCCCCCTGCTCCAATCATCCTGTTCGCCGAATCCCCACGAGGCCTGTATGTCACGGCATGTTCGTTCGAAGCTTCGCGGGCCGGGATTCGAAGTGGCATGCCTTTAGGGGAGGCTCGCTCACTGTTTCCAGGAACTCTTCCCGGCAAACCTTCGCGCGGACCGCGACGCAATCTTCCCAAACCAGTCTTCCATCGGGCAGATCCCGCTCGAGATCGCACTCGACTCCAGCAACTGGCACTGCATTGCCAGCGATACAGTCCATTAGCAGGATTAGAGGAAACGGCTGAACCAGAATCACTCTGGCTGGATATTTCTGGCAACGAATCCCTCTTCGGAGGTGAGGCAGCACTGATTACCGCGATGCGAGCCGACTTCGCTCAACAGGGCTTTCAGGCTCGTATCGCCATCGCCGATTCTTGGGGTACGGCCTGGGGAGTCTGCCACTTTGCATCAGCACCTGTCACGATCGTTGCGGCACAGCAACAGGCCGAAGCACTCGCCTCACTGCCAATCTCAGCCTTGCGAGTCCCGAGTTCGATTGTTGAATCGCTGCAGACTCTGGATGTCGTGACGATCGGCGGGCTGATGCGTCTGCCTCGAACTGCATTGCCATCGCGATTTGGCAAAGAACTGCTGCGACGACTGGATCAGGCCTTGGGAACCATTCCAGAGTTACTGGTCGCGGAACGACTGATCGAACCACTGTTTGCCGAACGGCTATTCGAAGATCCGGTCACAGATCGAGCGACGTTAGAACATGTCATGGGTGTGCTGCTCGATCAACTTCTGGGCCAGTTGAACCAGCGCCGGGTGGGACTACGCGAATTGAACTGCCGCTGGGTTGGAACGACGACTGAACCAATCTCACTCCGCCTGCTCCGCCCGACAACGGATCGCCGACATCTGTTCGAACTGCTGCGATTACAATGCGAGCGTCGAGTCTTCACGGGAGGCGTGAATGGCATCCGCATGGAACTGGTCGAGATGGGATTGCCTCCCGTCAAGCAACGCCAGTTGTTCGAAGATGATGCCGATCGCGCCGAGCGACAACAGCAATCACTGGCAGAACTGGTCGACCGACTAGGAAGCCGACTTGGCCGCCATGCCGTCCTGCGGCCGGTACTGTCGCCGGACCCTCAACCCGAATACGCCTGTCAGCATGTGCCGTGGCTGGAAGGAGTGAACTCCGTAACGACAACGACTATCAGCCGCTCTCAGCTTCGCTGCCGGCCGTTGCGACTGTTACGAACCCCGCAACCCCTGACCGTTCAAGCTTCACCCCGCACTGGCCTGCCGACTCATGTTGCAGCAGAACGAACAGGGCTGCTGCCAGTCATCCGGATCGCAGGGCCTGAACGGATTGAAACAGGCTGGTGGCGCGGACCAGACACCAAACGAGATTACTATCGCATGGATCTGACCAACGGAACATCACTCTGGACGTTTCTGGATCGAGAGAGCCGTACCTGGTTTCTGCATGGGTTGTTTGTTTGAAGAGTGAGATCAATTTTCAGCTGGGCGGTATGATAGAAGAGACATCGTTCTGCCAACCGCCGCGCTTTAATCGAAGAGGAGACCTTCGGTCGGGCGTTTCGGCGGGGTCGGGAGACCCGCGCCGAACAAAGCCCCCTGTTCGGCATGGACTGTCTGACAAGACTACTGGCTGTCGTTGACGGATTCGCATTCGACCTTGCGATCGATGCGTTTCATCAGTCCCTTCAAGACCTTGCCGGGACCGATTTCGAAGAATGGGGTGGCACCTTGAGCCAGCAGCCAGCGGATCGAATCTTCCCACAGGACAGGCTGAGTCACCTGGCGGACCAGCACACCACGAATGTCTTCCGGGTCATGATGAACTTTGGCATCGACGTTGGAAACCACGGGAATCCGCGGCGCAACAATTGTGACACTCTTCAGAACCTCAGCCAGCTTCTCGCAGGCCGATTCCATAATCGGCGTGTGGAAAGCCCCTGCCACGGCCAGCGGAATCGGCTTCCCACTGGCTTTCTCAATCAATTCAGCAGCCAGGGTACAGGCCGCTTTTTCGCCGGACAGTACCGTGCTGCCGGGACAAAGATAGTTCG
>CAIWEX010001030.1 GCA_903911795.1 uncultured Schlesneria sp. | reverse complement strand
GGTGAGCATGTTCGAAATGAGACCAACTTCGACCGAGAATGGTTCTAAGGAAATTCAGCCTCCATCGCCACGTCCGGTAATCGATGCCGTCGAATCGGGTGATGCAGACGAGACGGCCCGTACCCCTTTTCAGCGTTTACCCCCTTTCCCCCGCTCATTCCGGCAGTGTCATCTCGCGATTTACTGGCTGGCCGAGTTCGGATTTGGATTGTTCAGTCTACTCGCGCTGCTGGCATTTTTGGCGGCAATCCCTGGACTGAATTTTCTGGCGCTGGGGTATCTCTTGGAAGCGGAAGGCCGCGTCGCGAGAACCGGGAAGTTGCGGGACGCCATGCCCCTGTTACCGCTCGCACCGAAACTCGGCGGGATGGTACTCGGAACCTGGTTCTGGTGCTGGATGGTGCGATTGTTCGCGGATGCAACCAGTGATGCGATGCTGGTGGCTCCCGGATCGACGATGGCGACCGCCTGGCAACTCGGGTTAATTCTGTTTTCGCTGGGTGTTGCCCTGCATTTGGTGCTGGCACTCGCACGTGGTGGCCGGCTCAGTCTGTTTTTCTGGCCCACACCGCTGAATGCACTTTGGTTGTGGAAACGGTTTTATCAGGGTGGATATTGGCAAGCGGCCGGAATCGTGGTTTCGGACTGGATTGTGGCACTGAGATTGCGACACCATTTCTGGCTTGGTCTGCGCGGTTTTTTGCTGGCATTCGTCTGGTTGTTCATTCCGACGGCGTGCTTTTCGGTCTTGCGAGACACCTCGAAACCGGGGCAGGTCGTGGTCACGCTCGTTGGTGGTGTTGCGCTGGCCGTTGTGCTGAGCTGGGTCCCGTTTCTTCAGGCACATTTTGCTGCAGAAAATCGCTGGCGAGCCATGTTTGAAATCCGGATCATCCGGGAACTCTACCGGAAAGCCCCGTTGGCCATGCTATTCTCCCTCGCGGTCTTGTATGCGTTTTCGCTCCCCCTTTATCCCTTTAAAGCGGCTGCGCTCCCTCGGGATGTCTACTGGCTGCTGACACCGATTTTCATTTTGTCGATTTATCCTGCCAAGATTCTCGTCGGTTGGGCCTATTCCCAAGCGAATCGTCGAGAGCAGCGTGCTTGGCGGATTCTGCGCTGGGCTTGTTCGCTCTTGATGATGACCGCGTTGGGGCTGTATGTGTTCGTATTGTTCTTCACTCCGGCCATCGGAGCGGCAGGCCGAGCGGTTCTTTTCCAGCATCATGGCATTCTGCTTCCCTGGCCATTTTGAGTGGCTGCGGTCTGGTCTGGCAATTCCGGATTGCTGCCACGCGTTTCAGTTCTTGCTCTTGTTACTCGGACCTCTTTGCGTCTTGCCTCTTTGCGTACTGCACACACAGCCTGCAGTGCAGTGTACCGCACGAACGATTTCATCGGCATCTTTTGCCATTGGACAAGTGGGACTCCTGATTCGCGGCTACGCGGACAGCGCATCTCTTGAGGTTTTTTCTGCAGAATCGCCGAAACCACGGAATTCTTTTCGTCGAGTTTGAGGGTTCGCTGAATTCTTCGGATGTTGCCGGAAATTCCTTCAGATACGAACGATCCGGCGACGAATCAACAGAGGAGACGACTGATTCTTTGAAATCAGGCGGAGGTGGTTTGGACGGGCAGGCCATCTTGACGAGAGATGACAGCAAGTCTCGTCGACTCAATCATGCGAAAACAAAG
>CAIWEX010001029.1 GCA_903911795.1 uncultured Schlesneria sp. | reverse complement strand
GGCAAATCTCCTTCGATCAGTTCCAGAATCCTGGGGACCTTGTGGTGCGCCAGGTTCTCTTTCATATACTTCTCAAACGCATGCCGATGAAAATGTGCCTTGCTCTTCACCGCAACGATTGCCTTCACAATTTCGCCGCGCTGAACGTCGGGAACGCCGACGACAGCCACGTCCTTCACTTCCGGGAACTGCTTCAACACGTATTCCACGTCATTGGGATAGACGTTGAATCCACTGGTGATGATCAGATCCTTCTTGCGATCAACGATCTTGAAGAAGCCCTCTTCATCGCGTTGCGCCAGGTCACCCGTAAACAGCCAACCATCTCGCAGAATCTGTTCTGTCGCTTCACGATTGTTCCAGTACCCCAGCATCACTTGCGGGCCGCGGATGATCAGTTCACCCACTTCACCGACATTCAGAACCCGGGTCCCGGTTTCGGAATCGACAATCTCTGCCAACGTGTCAGGCAATGGAAGTCCGATTGTTCCGAGCTTGGCACTTCCATCAAGCGGTCCGGCATGCGTCACCGGGCTGCATTCTGACAGTCCGTATCCTTCAACAACCTGGGCACCTGAGAATTTGGCGAACTCAGTCGCCGTTTCTGGCATCAGGGGAGCCCCTCCAGAGATCACCCACATCAGCGAACGAACATTCCACTTGCCTGGATGCTCACGGAGTCTTTGATTCAGGACATGCAGCATCGCAGGGACTGCAGGGAAAACGCTGGGACGTGTGGTTTGGATCAAATCCAGAACCGTTTCCGGTTGGAAGCGATGGTGCAATATCAGTGTCCCTGCCATGGCGATGCCGCCCGTGGCACAGGTCGACAGGCCGTAGCTATGAAAGAACGGGATCACGGCCAGGAACGTATCGCGTCCCGTCCGATTCCCGCACCACGCCTTGATTTGCAGTGCGTTGGCCAGCAGATTGGCATGCGACAGCGTCACCGCTTTCGGGCGTCCGGTCGTCCCACCGGTCGGCAGAATGTAAGCAGGTTGATGTGTTTCGACGGCGACAGGAACTTCGATCGGCTCACAATGTTTCAGCTCCGCCATAAAGTCGCATGTGTGAACGTCGGAACTCACGTGCAGTCCACGTCGTTTCAAACACGCGGCTCGGTACAACAGCCGTTTCACTGTTGGCAGCCGAGGCGCAATGGAACAGGTCAACAGTGTCGTGGGACGATGTTTTCCGCCCGTCACCAGTGGTGCGAGCAAGTCGAGTGCGACAACAACCTTACAATTGGTCGCCTGCAGCATGTCGTCGAGTTCCACCGCGACAGCCAATGGGCTGAGCGAGACGACGATTCCGCCAGCAATCCAGACGCCATAGGCGGCGATCAGGTATTCGGGCAGGTTTGGCAAGAGGAGCCCGACACGATCACCGGAATGAACTCCGAGAGACTGGAACAGAGTCGCCGCCTGGCGGGCTCGTTCAAACAGCTCGTCGTATGTCAGCGATTCGCGAAAGTAGCGAATGGCAGTTCGTTGAGGAAACTTCTGGGCGGCATGTTCCAGCAGCCACCAGACCGGCTCATTCGGATAACCCAGATGAGCAGGAGTACAAATCGGATAGCTCTTCAGCCACGGAGGTGCGGATTCCTCCACCACAGACCGCATGGGGTCAAATGTGAGAGACATGATGTGTCACCTTTGTGTCGAATCAACTGCTGCATCGTGCGACCCATGAGTTTGAAACGGAAAACAAGCAACTCAACCAACTGCCAAATTTGTTTTTGCGATACTGTCCACTGGTAAGTATCGGCCAGAGAATGCATCAGGCAAGGGAAACTTGGCCAGGATTGCAAAGAATTTATGTGAAGTGTCTGCGGCGGTCGCACGTCAGCGGGCGCAAATTCCTTGTTGTCGGGTGACACTATTCGATTTGCAAGGTGATATCTCACAAAGCCACGGAGAGCCCTGAAAACGGGAATGGGTGGATACCGATTCGATGGATTGAACGCCCACAACCTCCGTGGACCAACGGGAAGCCCCGGTTGAACGTCGATCGACATTGATCACCAACTTGGAGTGGATAGTCAGGGCCTCGCGAAATTCCGGGGCTTCCTTCGCAAAGCCTCAGTCCAGCCCCGGCCACCCCGTCGAAGACGGCCGTCAACTCCATTTAGCGTTGAAAACGCATTCAATGATTGGATCAACGGGAGTTCTCGGAACCCAACCTTCAGGTGGTGGTAGTCCACGCAATGCTTGAGCGATAGCGAACAGCGTGGACTTTAATTCTTCGCAATCGCCGGTGACTTGAAGTTCGCTGCTCCAACTCGCAAGGGCTCGAACCGATTGCCATTCAGCGTTTTCGCCGGTTCCCCAGCCGCTCGGAAGTTGCTCGTTCAAATTCCGAACAAGACTGTCTTTGGCTGCCTCTCGAATTCGGCCACCTCGTTTGGCTTCACGAAATTGAACCGTAATAATCTGAATCGGTGCAACACCTCCCAATCTGTCCGCAACGACTCCATACGGCTGACCGGGCATGTTCCCAAGAAGTTCAGTTACATCGGCATATCCAAGCGCCCGGGCTCTGTCATCAATCTGTTCCCCCCAATCTGGCGACCACGTGTGCTGCGTTTCAGTCATATTTGGCGCTGCTATTTCCAGTAATGATGCCGTGGGAGGTGATCCAGTCCAAATTACTTCAGCATGTCCTGTCCGATTCTCAATACTCCGCAGGTTGTTCTCGTCGCTAAGCGACTTCGGTAGCCGAAGCGGCTGGGTGGCCGCGGCTGGATCAATGGGAAGCCCCGGTTTACTGCCGATTCGCCATGGCGATTCGTCGAAGATACGGAAGGTACTCGGCAGCGGATCGGACGGGGAGTGAGCTCGGTGGTAGATACGGCGAGGTGACCATTTTCTGTCGGAACAGTTCATCAATCGTCAGGCCAGTGACGTTCTTTCGATCGGAATATCGCATCAACAGGAATGTCAGCACCTTGACCTGAATGTGCAATCGCCACGCTTCGAATTGGTGCGGGTCATTCTCTAATGACCGCTCAAGAACTCCCAGTCGTTCGCACCACTGCTGGATCACTGGCGTGACGCATTCTGGTGGCTTACGCGACATGACAAGATCCTCCGGTCGATGGCGACTTTGGGCTTGGATCACAGTCCGTTGGTGAAAATCGATTACGCCGTTATGAATGAAAGCATACCCGTAAACCCGTGAGGCTCCAACGGCATGTGTGAGATCCTACCGTAACGCACCCAGCGACTTTACACGTGAAACTTGTGGCTTTCGACCCCTAACTACTCCCTCATCAGCGCACATCAGAGGTGACGAAGTCGCAATAGACCGAAAACATTTATAGCCTGACTGCAGAACTTCTTGTCGCGAAGCGGCCACCGAGGCCACCCATCGCGTGTGCTTTGGTGATGCGAGTCAGTGGTGGCGCGCATCCGTTCGCTTCGCCCATTTGAGTCGCGAGCGCGCAGCAACGAATTCCGTCACGGCCGTGAGATCCTTTGAAGATAGCCCTTCGTTATCGAGGCTCAAACGAATACTGCGGCCGCTACGGAGATTGATGCTGTACCAGGGTCCGTCCTGTTGCAGCGTGGCACTCCGCATGCCATCGGGAATGCATTCCAGTGACGCAATATCCGTGAAGGGGTAGTTCAGCGTGCCCCATGGCAGGTGCTCGACGATCCCCTCGGGCCCGATGGTCGTCCACGAGAAGAGGTAAAACAGCAGGCTTGCACCGTAGACAAGCAGAAGTAACAGGCTCGCAACAATGAAACGGATCTGCTTCAGGGGTTGATCAGTGAAGGGGTCGTATCGTGTACCCGCCGCTGTATCCTCGCGTTTCCACCTCCGTTGCAGCGGCGCGAGTAAAATGGGGAGGCTTACGGCCGTCATGACAGCCATGGCTCCGAAATGGAACGCCAGAATCGGACGGATCACCCAGGGTCCGTTATCGCCGCCAACTCCCTTGGGGATGATCTGCGACTGAATCTCTTGCAATAGCAACCAATTGCAGGCTCCCACGCATGCGAAACAGGCAAGGGTCAGAAACATGCGCTTGGCATCCGGTCGGCTGAAGTCTCGCGTGGCGATCGGTATTACAGGCTGAGACATGTTCGTTCTCATACGGACGGGGTAGCCACAAAGCACAGTGAACCGCAGACGTTCTAGGAAATTTGCCCGCGATGAACAACGGGCTTGGGATCAGCCAGCTCTTTTCGAGCACATTTTCAGCATCGACATGAGGAACACTCATCTCCGCTGATTTTCACTGATCGGGCCGAGAAAGAAGCGGCATTCACGGCAAATGGG
>CAIWEX010001028.1 GCA_903911795.1 uncultured Schlesneria sp. | reverse complement strand
GAAAAAGTTGTTCTCGGATAATGTCCCCAATGTCCCTCGACCGGCCACCGACGCAGCCCTCGAAGCAATGGCCGCCATGCGAACGCCCGCACTGCGGACCGCCTTCGTGGCCAGTACGCGCGACGATCACGATCGTGCCCTGAACTTCGCCGCCGAACATCAACTGCGCCCAGTCATCTGGGGCGGACACGAAGCCTATCGCGTTGCCGATCGACTGAAGAAGGCAGAAGTCGACGTGATCGTCCACGTTGATTTTGGAGACGAACCAAAGGCCGACGCCGCCAAGCCGGGCGATGATCCTTACGCAGACCTGCCGGAACCACAGCGCGTGCGTGAACACAAGCGAGCGGAATGGAAGAAACGCGTTGCCGGACTGGCGACCCTGCAGAAAGAAGGGATCCGATTTGCTGTCTCATCGCGTGATGGAAAGAACCCAGCCGAAGTCTTCAAGGGCCTGCGTCAGGCGATTGCCAATGGACTGGATCGCGATGCCGCTCTGGCAGCAGTAACAACTCAACCCGCCGCGATGCTGGGACTCGATCGGGAACTCGGCACGATCGCCGTCGGCCGCCCTGCTTATCTGGTTGTCATGACTGGCGCGTTCGACAACGAACACTCCAAAGTCCGCTACGTGGTCATCAACGGTCAGCGTTATGAATACCACAAAGACGCCAAACCGATCGCTCCGCCATCCCCCAGCGCCCCGGCTCCGCTGCAAGTCGGTGGAACATGGAACGTCGAAATTGAATCGTCTGACGGCAAAGTCCGTGGTGAACTGGAACTGACTCAATCGGATCGCTCGCTCTCCGGGCGATTCAAGAGTGATCAGGGTGACGGTCGACTGTCGTCCGGCAAAGTCTCGGATACTGCACTGGAGTTTGTGGTCGCTATCGGTGCTGGGGACAATGTGGTTTCGCTGAAGTTTGACGCCAAGTTAGACGGAGCGGTTCTGCGAGGGAACCTGAAATCACCGTTCGGTGCCGCGACCAAGTGGTCAGCCACTCGACAGGAATCAAAACCAGCCCCCAATACCGGTGTCCAATTGACCCTGATTGAAGCAGTCGATGAACCAAAGCCAGCAGGGACCGCAGATGCGACAAACCCAATGAATCAGTCTCAGGGAAACACCTCCGAACAACCGGTGGAATTCCCTGAGGATCGTTATGCCCGACCGGTTCAAACCGGTGGCAATGTCCTGATCAAAGGGGGGACTGTCTTGACTGCGACCGGCAAGACGCTGCCGAATACCTCAATTCTGGTCAAGAATGGAACCATCATCGCCATCGGTCCCGACTTGCTGGCAGATCCAGGAATGCTCGTGATCGATGCGACCAATCGGTTTGTCATGCCGGGAATCATCGATACTCACAGCCACATCATGATTTCGACCGGCCTGAACGGGGTCAACGAGGCGACAGCTTCGATCGTCTGCGAAGTTCGAGTCCGCGATGTCGTCAACTCGGCCGATGCCAGCGAGTATCGTGCTCTGGCAGGTGGTGTCACGACCGCTCGACTGCTGCACGGTTCGGCCAATTGTATCGGCGGCCAGGATGCGGTCGTCCAATTGAAGCATGGGACCAGCGCCAACGAACACCTGTTCCCGGGTGCTCATACAGGGGTCAAATTTGCCCTGGGAGAAAACGTCAAGTTCCGATCAGGTCGTTTCCCCAACACACGCCTGGGTGTGGAAGCAACGTTAAATCGAGCGTTTTTGGAAGCACTCGACTACCGCCGCCAGTGGCAGGAATACGAACGTGCGCGGCAGCAGGCCGGGGCAGACGCTGACAAACTTCCTCCACCACGCCGTGACCTTCGCCTCGATGCCTTGGTCGGAATCCTGAACGGTGAAAAGTTTATTCACTCGCACTGCTATCGCGCCGACGAAATCCTGATGCTGTTGCGGGTCGCCGAAAATCACGGAATCCGCGTCTGGTCACTGCAACATGTTCTCGAAGGATATAAAGTCGCACCCGAAATCGTGAAGCATGGAGCCAGTTGCAGTACGTTTGCGGACTGGTGGGCCTACAAGGTCGAAGCCTTCGACGCGATCCCTCACAATGCTGCTCTGCTGCATGAAGCAGGTGCCAACGCAGTGATCAAGAGCGACGACTGGGAATTGATCCGACACCTCTATCTGGAGGCCGCCAAGACCGTTCGTTATGGGAACATGCCTCCTGATGCCGCACTCCAGGCCATCACCCTGAATCCCGCTCGTGAACTGGGACTGGCAGACCGCCTTGGTTCGATCGAAGTTGGCAAGCAGGCTGACCTGGCAATCTTCAGTGGACACCCACTCAACGCCTTCTCACGGTGTGAGCAGACAATCATCGCTGGAGAAGTCTATTTCACTCGAGAGAAACAGCCAAGTGCCATGAGTCCCGCGGCGGCCGCCGCCTCAGCCAAGCCTGCAGAACTGAAACTCTCCAAGCCAGAAGAACGAATACTGGCGATTGACCTGGCTCCTGCGAAGAATCCGCGATACGCCATCGCCGGAGCAACCCTTTATCCTGTCGATGCAGACGCGATTCCCAACGGAGTCTTGCTGGTTGACGCCGGAAAGATTGTCGCCATCGGCCCGCAAGACTTGCCGATCCCGGCAGGCTTTGCGGTGCTTCCCGCGAATGGCCTGCAGGTCTATCCGGGACTGATCGACGCCGGAACGTCTGTCGGCCTGATCGAAATTGGCAAGGTGCGTGAAACCAGCGATCTCAGCGAAATCGGCCAGTTCCAGGCCGATTTGCGAGCCGGGATTGCCGTGAATCCGGATTCCGAATTGATCCCCGTCGCTCGAGCCGGTGGAATTACGGCGACGCTGTGCCTTCCGGCCGGGGGCGGCAATATGACTTCACACGGTCGTATTCACGGACCAATCATCGCGGGCCAGACATCACTGGTCCACCTGGCAGGCTGGACGATGCCGGAAATGGTTTTCGATATGGAAGCGGGACTACACCTGCTCTGGCCGACAGGCAAGGATCGTCGTCAGCCGATGGAAGAACTGAAACGACATTTGAAGGCCGCACGCCTGTACGATGCCGCTCGCACGAAAGAAGCCGAGGATCAGAAGCAGGGAGTCGCTTCTCCCAATCCAGCATTGCTGGTCGATCCGCGGTATGAAGCACTGCGCCCGTATCTGAAAGGTCAACGATCAGTCTTCGTGGAAGCCGAGACCAAACAGGACATCCTGGAAGCGATCCACTTTGCCAATGAAGAAAAACTGAAGATCGTGATCTGCGGGGCGGTCGATGCCTGGAAGGTCGCCGACAGAATCAAGGCGGCGTCAATCCCCGTCATCATCGGACCGGTGATGCGCAAACCACAGGAAGAATACGATCCGTTTGATGCCCCGTACGCCAATGCCGGACGTCTGCACGAAGCAGGAGTCAAATTCTGCTTCCGATCTGATACCGCCTCCAACAGCCGCAATGTTCCGTTCGAAGCCGCCATGTCAGTCGCCTACGGATTACCCGAACGAGACGCCTTGCGAGGGGTCACGCTGACGTCTGCGGAAATACTGGGAGTATCCGACCGAATGGGTTCGTTGAGCCTTGGCAAGTGGGCCAATGCCATCATCACGGATGGTTCTCCACTGCAGGAAACAACGCAAATCAAGGGAATTCTGATCCAGGGCCAGCCGTATGCCCCTGAAAGCCGCCAGACAAAGTTCTACGAAAAGTACCGCGCACGACTTAAAAAATAGAGTTTGGTTCAGTACGGTAGTTGCAGGATTTTTGGTTTGTCCGATGGCTCTCCATCATCGGATTTCCAATCCCCATCAGCCGGAACGCGCTAGCGTCAGGTTCAATTGTGGCAAGGAACCGCAGAAACCGGACGCTAGCGCGTTCCGGCTGATGACGAAAGAACATCAATGGTCTGCCTTTAATACTGCGGATGATATTCGGTATGCCGATCAAGTTTCGTTGCAACTACTGCCGCCAGTTTCTGGGCATCTCACGAGCCCAGGCCGGAGGGATTGTCGATTGTCCGACGTGCGGTCG
>CAIWEX010001027.1 GCA_903911795.1 uncultured Schlesneria sp. | reverse complement strand
GAGATGCCTGTCTCCAGTCGTCCATCGGAACCGGACGCTCGCGCGTTCCGGCTGATCGATGTCTCGAAAGTCATACTTGGCTGGCGGCAGCAACTGGCAAGCACAGAGACAAAGATGTGGGTAACACTGACTCCACCCCTACATCCCGCCCAACTTCAAAAAGGCATTGGCGCTGGATTCAAATGGCATGTGACTTCGAATATGCCAGATTCCGGGCGTTCAGAGGCACTCAACGCGGGGAGGCTGCCATTAAGTTGGCGCGACCGGTTTCACCCCGGTCGTAGTTGAGTGAAACGATCAGCAAAACACATCTGAGTTCGCCACTCTCAATCAGTCTGCCAAGGCTGCCAGGCTTCGAGTCCAGAACTCGACGTCATCGCGAAGCTCGTGTTTGCGTCCAAATTCGGCCAGCTTTTGATACCGAGTCCGTAGTGAACAACTACAGGTCCAACTGATCTTGGCTTGGCATTCCGGGCAGAACTCCAGTGGCTGGCGATCGCTTTCCGAGAGATTGTTTGAGCCGTTCATTCCACACTCGAACGCAACGCAGTGCGGGATTCCGAGCATATGGCCGGTCTCGTGGACGGCGGTCTTCAGCGTTCTCCGCAGAAACAGGCGTTTCTCGTCGACGGAACCATCAACATTACCATTTCTGTGCAACGACCAGACTCCGACACGCTCGGCGAGCGATGCCTGGCCAAACACGAAATTCCAGTACTGTCCGGGCCAGAGATCCTCAGCCGTGAGTCCGAGAACGGCGACGGCATCTTTGGGACGGAGCGGTTTGAGAACGTGATCGAGCAAATGGGTTGAGAGAACCTGTGGAACGATCCAGGTGGGATGAACACGTCGCGCCTTTTCTGGTAAATCCGCCAGAGACTTATCGGGCAACAGTTCGACAGGCATTCCAAAAAAGCGAGCCATGAAATCTTCCGTCTGGTCAACGACCGCTCGCTGAGATTTGGAAAACTCGCCCAGCGGCTGAATGTAAATCGCCCGATACTGCTGGCACACACGCCCCTTATTGCGGGCTAGGAATTCGTCGAACGATTGCCCCGCCTCCTTGTGCTGTTCGAGCCAGTCTCCCGGCTGGTTCGGCTTCTTCTTTTCGTGCAGCGGCTGTATCTGGGACTTCGCTTTGAGGACCGCCGGCAAGCTGACGAGTCCAGTCTCATGCTTGGGATTCGCAATGCTTTCGAATGGCCTCCCCAGGCATTGGGCGATTCCGAACGAGGTGAAAGCGAGAAAAGTGCGACGGCGCATGGTTGCTTCCTTTGGTGCGATTACTCAAATCGAACTGGCAATTGCGTGGAAGAGTTAAAACGTATGGCCTGACCAGCCACTACATTCAAAACGCCTACCAATAATCGCTTTCATGTGACTTGCGCAATCGACGGTAGTGTCCTCGCTTTGTGCAGTTCGGGTGTTACGCGGTGGTGTCATGCAGGCTAGATCCGCCCTTGTGCGTGAAGAATACAATAATCAGGGCGAAGGAAACTCTGGCCCCGCCCAAGAAACGTCGAACGTAATCTCTCCATTGTTCCTGAGTTGGAATTGCAGCCACATTTCCGGCCCCATCGTGGAGAAGGTATCGATTCGCACGCCCGTTGATTCATCTGAAGTTGTCAGATGAAAATCCGTGTCGTATAGGTCAGTCGCCTTTGGCCACTCTCCGTTCTTGGAGCGATGGTGGGTATATTCACTCAGCAAAAAATGGATACTTCGGATACGCGACTTGAGTCCCAATTCCCGAAAAGACGCATGGGTGTCAGTCATGAACCATGTGATCACTGTCGCGCAGAATAGTGCCATCAGGTACACCGCATGCATGCGCCACTGGATGGAGTTGCGGTGAGGAATCTCTTTCATTTGAGTGCCTCCGTAAAACGACTAAACCCCAGCTTACCGCCGGGGTTGTTCGGTTTCGATCCCAATCTCACGCCATCGCCGCGGCGGTGAGCAATTGCTCCAGCGTCCATTGTTCGCAACGCCAACCCAGCCTTCACCGCTGGCGTGGTCTTCAGTGTGGCATACATCCGACACCAGTTGTACCACGCGAAGTACACGCCGAGCATCGCTTCGTGGTTGCGAGTCTTCTTCCTTAACGCATTCGTCAACCGAGTGCATCGGCGAATCGTCAACTCCCTCGCTTTTTCGATGAGCAGAAACCACTTCTGATGATGTGGCAGCCGATGCGACCATTCTTCAACGCACTCACTGTGCGGTGCGACTACGAGAAATGCCACGCCCCAGCAGCACGATCAACCCCGCAGAAACGACCAGCAGGCCGATCCCCAGCAGTGGGCGGTAGACGATCCAGCCAATCGCAATCGTGCTCAGTGATAAAGGCAACGCCAGAAGAAATGCCAGCAAACCGGTGCCGTATCCGACCAGCGTTCCGAAGAACGGAACGATATCCGCCAGGACCGACATCGGACGAAACAACAGCATCAGGCCGAAGTACATCAGCCCAAAACCGACCAGTCTCAGAATCCACGTCATAAAATCATTATCAGCATTCAGCTTCCGGAAGAAATCTTCCTTGGTGATCAGGCCTGAGCGGAGTTCGAAGAGGCGTCCGCCACGGCGAGTTGTAAACGGTGCAAACGTCGCCCCCGTTTGCACTCCGACGAGACCGCACGGTCCGCTGGGGACGTGTTGAAAGTGAACCCGTGTGTCACCAATAGCGGGATTATCAGCGTCCTGACCGGAATAGATTTGGCCGCTTGAGACTCGCCATTTCGTCGACTGATCCTCTGCGATGTCCATCTGTTCACTGGTGACAGTCAGTGGCTGAAAATCATGAAGTGACGACTTCAAATCCTCAGGAATCTGGAATGCCCCCAGTTGAATGACTGCTGCCACGAACTCGGCCGAAGTACAGGGAAATTGCCGCGGATTTTGATGCCCCTGAGGCTGATGAAAATGCGACGAGTCAATCACATCTGACGTCCAAGTCCTGGAGTAACTGTAGGTCTTCGTCGTTGTTTCGCCACCGCCGAGGTTTTTCTTCGTTTCGGTGTGCTCACTTTCCTTCCACTGATACATTTCGACACTTCGCTTCAGCCAGAGCGAGTCCTTTGTCGTGACCCCAAAAATGGGATCACGCAGCGATTCACTCGTCGTTGCAGGCCCGGAAGCAAATACCACCTTCCCTTCGCGAGAGGGATCGACCGCCTGAACCTCAATCGTTTCCGCACTTTTTTGACCTTCATCGAGGTCTTGAGCGCGATGGACGGCTCGTCCTTCATTCCAGAACAGAATGGGAAAGGCAACGACAAACAGAAGCAACCCGAAAATCATCCCGCCAAAAGCGCTGGCGATCCGGCTGAACCACGATTGATACGAGACTTCGGTTCCGCCTGAAAAATCGCCAGCAGAACCCGATGAACCAAAATCGCCCCCACCGAAATCGTCGTTATTCATCGGTTCGTATTCCTTATGCCACGGGATGAGTTGAACCCGCCAGTGTGCTGAACGGATTCTCACCACGAACGCAAACAGGGACTTAGCAGATCAAAAAATCTGACTTCCGTAGGAACGGGCCGCAAGATGCTATCTCACAACCACTTCGCCGTACATCAACTCTCCCGAGGCAATCGTAGTTTCAATCGCCAACCGCTTTCCTTCTGCAGGAATCCGGAACAGCATCAGATCCGCCAATGATCCACGACGCAGACGTACAACTTCGTGGCCCAGCAACCTGGCGGGATTTTTGCTCGCCATATCAATAGCGTCCTTGAGCGAGACTCCGGCAAAGTCAATCACGTTCGCGACACACGTATCCGTTTCTTGAGCCGAGCCTGCGAGTAATTCACGCTGACCTGCGACGACCAGCTTTCCGTTGTCCAGAATTTCGCTCCGCCCCAGCTTGCTTTCATAAACCCCCGGTGGACAGCCGGCCCAGCCCGCCGCATCGCAGGTCAGGATGATTCGCTTAGGAGATTTCACTTTGATAAATGTGTGCACGAGATTTGGGGGCAAGTGGTGCCCGTCCACAATCAGGCTGGCAGTGAGACGGTTCTCTGCCAGTTGTTCGAAAATGTAATTGCGATGGCGATGGATCATGGCATGAGCGCCATTACCAAGGTGAGTACTTAACCTGGCTCCAGCTTCGACCGCACCACGAACCTGTTCGGGGGTTGCCGCAGTGTGCCCAATCGCAATGACAACTCCGCTGGCAACCGCGCGGCGAATGAAATCCAGGGCGCCTTCGACTTCAGGCGCAATCGTGACCAGCTTGATGCGGTTTCCCGAGATCTGCTGCAGCTTCTGGAATTCGGACCAGTCCGCAGGCCGAACGTGTTCGCGAGGATGGGCACCGCGTGGCCCATCTTCTGCCGAGATGTAGGGGCCCTCCAGATGACATCCACAGACCATTCGGTCAGCCGTCGACTTGTATTCACAAGCTTCACGAATCGCCGCAAATCCAGCCGCCAGTCCCTCAAACGAATTCGTAATCAATGTCGGGCACAGTCGCGTCACGCCATATCGATAGTGCGGTTCCAAGGCCTGCAAAACATCGCTTCGCGTCAGCGAGTCGCTGCTGAACCAGACTCCGCCATGTCCGTTAATCTGCAGGTCAAACAACGCAGGAGCGATGTACGGCCAGTCCGCCACAGATTCACTGGGCCAGGCAGGTTCAATTGATCGAATCCGATTCCCGGCAATGGTGACTTTGATCGGTTCACCATTCTCGTAACTGCGTGCTTTGAGTGTGACCATATTCTCTTTCGCTGTCGAGTTGATCGCAGTGACTACCAGCCCTCACGGAAATCGCCCCTTCGTCGCACCGTGACCAACCTGCATTGTATCCCATGGACCGCGTATGGGGAGTCTCAGCCGCAACGACTGCCGATGTCTGCCAGGGCCAATGCGTTGTGCAAAATGAATTTCGGTCATGAAAGTCGTGGTTCGCTCCGCGAACCAACGCTTCTTGGACAGACTTCTGAAGGCGGCTGGGTAGCGGGGGCTGCCCAACGGGAAGGCCCCGAAACGGAGGGGACGCTCAAACTTTCAGGGCCATCCGCTTCGCTCCTGACCCTGCCACCCCGCCGAATAAATTCACAGCCTATCCTCGAACCAACGCTTCGTGTTTGACAAGACTTGGTTGAATCCGGCAGGCTTCAATAGTATTAGGGCTGTTGCAGGTGACGAACCGGGATTCGTCAGTGTATCCTGCTGGGGCAAATCTCACTTCAAGGATCGGTTATGGGTCTTGCCACAGTCTTCAAACTGAGTATCTACATTCTGACGGGGTTCGTCGGCGTGATACTTGGCGCTGCCGAATATGGCTTCATACCGTTCATTTCCATCCCCGTGACGATTTTTGCCTACTGGTGGTGTGAAACCGGACTCGATCGCGCCGGGAATCGTCGGGGACTGAGCGAATCCCTGGCACTGATTTTCGGATTCCTTGCGCTATTGGCGGCATCGTTCGAATTCTTCTCGGAAAACTACGAAGGACGCTTGCTCGCCGGAATCCACATGGTGGTCTATCTGACATGGGTAGTTCTGTTACAACAGAAATCGAATTACCGGTATTGGCTGTTGATGACGTTGGGAATGATGCACGTCGCCGTTGGTGCGGTCTTGACGAGCGCCACCTGGTACGGTGCCTGCATGGTAGTCTATCTGTTTGGGGCGATCTGGACGCTATCGGTCTTCTCGCTGTACCGCGTGGCTCAGGAATTTGCAGCGATCGAACCAGACTCACCGAACGGGGTCGCTAAACCGGCAACTACAAAGTCTACGGCACGTGGCGAAGTTTTTGACGACATTCGCCTGGAGAACAACGCTTCGTGGATTTCGCTGCGCCTGGTCAGTGGAGTCGCATTCACATCGTTTGCAGGCCTGATGATTGGAGCGGCATTCTTCGTACTGGTTCCTCGTGTCTGGGTCGGCTCGGCTCTGGGGATTTCCGACGATGCACTGCCAGCATCAATGAAGCGAGTTACCGGTCAGGCATCGGAGGTTCGCCTGGGGGATCTTCGGCAGATCCTGGTCAGCAATGATCCGGTTCTGAATCTGAAAATTTATGATATCCAGTCAGAAGAACAGATCGGTGTCCACAAGTATGCAGAATCGCTGGGGATGTCTGAACCCCTGTTTCGCGGCGCTGTCTTAACGAACTATGCCGCTGGAAACTGGAAGCCCATTTCTTCCGGCAACATGATCATTTCCATCATCCCCAGGAAATATGATCCGGAAACTAAAAACGCAGTTCAGCCCGCGTTTCGCCATGAAATCCACCTCGAGCGGATTGGCACGAATGTTCTTTATTGTCTCGGTCGACCGCTGGCCATGCGAGACCGTGACTGGACGCGAGTTGCCAATACCGAGGTTTCGAGCCAGTTGGCAATTCGTCGTGACTGGTTTGAAAGCTTGCCTGGGGCCGTTGATTACACCGTGATCACCGGACAGCCCACGAACGAAGATCGGCTGCAGCCTGAAGGTGTACCAAACCTTAAGGAAGCAAACCTTAAGGAAACCTCCTATTTTCAGCGAAGCGGGAAGAAGTACATGACAATTTGCCTGGAGGTCTCCAATGATCTCGGCCGATTGACGACGTTAGCAGAAAGAGTTCGCGATGATGAGGCTCGGAAAATCGGTCGCAAGCTGACTCAAATCGAAACCGCCAAGGCCATTGAATCGTACCTGCGAGATTCTGGTGAGTTTTCCTATTCGTTGTCGACGCCTGCTGTTGACTCGAATATCGATCCCGTCGAGGATTTTCTGTTCAATCGTCGCACTGGACACTGCCAGTACTTCGCTACGGCCTTGGCATTGATGCTGCGTGCTGTGCAAATTCCGTCGCGTGTTGTGACTGGATTCAAGGGGGGAGTCGAACAGGCGGACGGGACGCTCGAGGTCGAAAAGCGATTTGCTCATGCCTGGGTGGAAGCCTGGCTCGATGACCGACGCTGGGTGGCGTTTGATGCCACGCCTGAAGATGGTCGAGCCGAAAGTGTGACCGAAATTGGAGCCAACAAGAATCTGTTTGCACTGCTTTCATCGAGGCTTGCCGTGATGTGGGAGTCGAACATTCTCGATGTTTCCCTGGAACGGCAAGAGATCTTGATCTATGAGCCACTGCGCGAGTGGCTCAATTCCGTCATCGAATTTCAGCAAACGTTTGTGAAGTCGCCTGGAGACGCATTGCGACTGCTCGTCGCGAATATTCTTGACTTACGAACGTGGATGTCACTGCCGGGAATACTGGTCTTGGCACTGATGATCTCCACGGCGTGGTTGATCCGTCGGAAAAGTACCTGGCTGCGAGGGATATTTAGGCGACGGGCAAAAGTGACGGCGGATCAGAGTCGCAGGATCGAGTTTTACGAGCGATTTGCCAAACTGATGAAGTCAACTGGCCGCGTTCGGCAACTGGGACAAACACATCAGGAGTTCACCAGTGAAGTGGCTCCGGAACTGGCTAGACGTCTGGGCGACGTTGGGATCGAACCGGACGTGCAGGCGATTGCCGGTTTGTTCTATCGCGTTCGGTTCGGTGAAAGCGAATTAACAGAGAGCGAGTCCACGGAATTGAA
This sequence comes from uncultured Schlesneria sp., assembly GCA_903911795.1. Lineage (GTDB taxonomy): Bacteria > Planctomycetota > Planctomycetia > Planctomycetales > Planctomycetaceae > Schlesneria. The sequence continues at coordinate 5,163 of CAIWEX010001027.1, read as the reverse complement.
CACGCTCCTTGGTCGTCTTGAAACCGGCCTCGACCCAAAATCTCAGCGACATCCGACAAAGGCATGATCAGTCGCTGGCTTCCCTGAATCGTCGCGAACATCATCATCCACGCGCCAGTTTGGACATGCAGACTCCCGCCGCGACCGAAACGTTGAGCGATTCGATCGGACCGCGCGGTGCCAGCCGGACAAGCTCATCAACGTTTTCTGTCGTTACGCGTCTTAACCCAAATTCCTCGTTCCCGAAAATCAACAGGTGCGAACGATCCGACGGAAGATCATTCAATTCGCGCGAGGCATGTTCTGAGGTTCCAATCACTGTTAGTCCCGCATCGCGCGCCAGCGTGATCGTTCGACTGAGGCTGGGGACAATTGCAAACGGAACGAATTCCAGTCCCCCTGAAGAAACGTCATAGACCGTCGCGGTCAGCGGTGCAGAACGTTCGCGTGTCAGAATGATTCCACGAACTCCGAAGAACGCGGCCGTCCGAAAGATGGCACCGACATTGTGCGGGTCCTGCAGTTGTTCCAAGGCCAGCCAGAGTCCGGGGGGATCGGTTGGGACGGCAAACAGTTCATCCACCAGTCGGTCGGCCCGTTCTCGGACCAGGGCCACGGCGGCACCCGTCCGTTCACTCTTTCCTTCATTGGCATGTCGCTTGTCGACAGGAGCCAGATTTGTACGGATCGGAATGGCATGCTGCCTTGCAAGTTCAGCAACATCAGCCCATTTGGGGGACGGAGTTCCCGGAGCCAGGCGAACTTCAAATACGTCTTCCGGACGCATCTGCAGGGCAGCGAGAACACTGTGGGGATTGCGAAGAACCAGGGACATAAATGACTTTCGAAAAGGCTGATAAACCAGCAGGCGATCCGTTCCTGAATCTGACGGACTCGCATTTCTGCGGACGTTACTGCGATGGTGACAGGCTCCGTTGCCGACTCAATTCGTAAAAAAGGATTCCCGCAGCAACGGCAGCATTCAAGGAACCGACTTTGCCCGTCATCGGGATACTGACCGACAGGTCACAGAGCGACAACAACTCAGGACTGACTCCGCGCCCTTCATTTCCAATCACGATGGCAGTCGGACGACTGAAATTGGCCTGATGAAGCGGAATCGAAGATTTCTCGGATGCGGCAACGACCTGAAACCCGAAACGAAGTAACTGCTGGGCAACGTGGGACAGGTCATGCGTACGAGCGATCGGCATGTGGTTGATCGCACCGACGGAACTCCGTGCGACCTGACTGTTGATGTCCGCCTGTTCGCGGTCACCGATAATGATTCCATGAATTCCCAGCGTGGACGCCGATCGGATAATGGCACCGAAATTGAACGGGTCCTGCAATCGATCGAGGATTGCGATGGCAGGCGTTCGCGGCATCGCTTTCATCAATTCTTCGAACGTGAGACAGGGAAAAGGTGCCATCCGGGCGGCAAATCCCTGATGTTCTGCCGTGCGGCAGTGCCGTGTCAGTTCCGTTTCAGATTCCGAGTAGACTGGAACTTGCCGCTGTTCCGCCAAACGCGCACATTCCTGCGCAGACGCACCATCAATCCAATCGCCGATCAACAATTCAAGCACAGGCCAACGACCAGCGCGAACCGTTTCCTGGACAACATTGCGTCCCCAGATCCAGCAACGATTGTGGTTACCCATCACTTCGCGTCGACCGCGTCGGCGGGAGGAATCCACCATCAGTTCTTTTCCACCTTGTCCACGGTCACCAGTTTGGCAACCAGCGGATCAATCTGCAGTTCGTACGAAATTCCTTCCTCGGTTTCGCTGGCAGGGGTCCGGTTATCGAACCGTTTTGCGAGTTTCCCCTGCTGGTCATAGACATAAACTGCGGGGATCGAATCGAGGTCGATCTTCAAGAACAATTCGTCTGCAGCGAGCGTCGACATGACGTTAATGACGGTTTCGGCCTTCATCTCTGTCAAAGCTTTCATCACGCGCTCGCGGTAATAACCGACAGGCTTGTTTTTGACTCCCGCGAAATCGCAATCGAACGAAATACAGACGACGTCGTTCGGATGGCGCTTTTGGAGTTCGACCAGTCGCGGAAACTCACGCAAACAAGGCTCGCATGCCGTGGACCAGACATCGACGACAACGACTTTTCCTTTGTGCGAGGCAACCAGTTCCTGAAGCTGCTCCCATCCCATTTCTTTCAAGTCCAGCTTCGTGTTCGACGATTCTGGCGACTCGGTTTTGTCCGGAATAGCAGGGGTCACAGGTTTAGCCGTGGCATCGGGCTGCGGAGTCGGCTTCTCGCTGGCCTGAGCCGCCCCCGGCCCGCCTGCGGCCGACGCGGGAGTCGTGTTGATGGGCTTTGACTGTTCGGCTGGCCGATTGCATCCCGCGAGACAGATGACGAAAGTCATTGCCAATTGCCAGCCGCGATATCTGTTCATTTCAAGTCCGTCCGTCAGTGTGGTCAGGGCCATCGTCATTTGCAAAATGTGGGATGTCAGGCCGTGTCGCCGGGGTTGGAGCATCTCCGCGCAGCCCATGCCCAATGAAATTACCGACTCCCCTGTCGCTGTGATTCTGTGAGGATTTTCCCGATTGATTGTTCCGGCTCACTGTCCGTCTCGCAAGGCTCTCTGCCGATAGATCGACTTTTTCCGCAAAACATCGTCGAATGCAATAGAGTGTGCGCCGTTACTGTTGCCTCAGGCAACTCCCTTGCGCAGACTGTCTGTGGGCTGAATTGGAATTCAAACCGCAGATCGAAAACGTTACTCAATCAAGGACTCTGGCATGGTGGCCTGTTCTTTTGTCTTGCAACTTTCTTGCCAGCGTGACGTTGTCCCGGGAAAAAAACGATCGATGTCGCGATGGAACATGTTTTGGATCCTGTTCACGCTTCTGCCGATTTTCGCGATTGACCGAGTAACTCAAGCGGCAGAATCCAAACTTGCATTGCGTGCGGCGGCAGTGGCGCAAGACATTACGCCTCGACAATTTCCGATTTCCGTGAACGGAAACATGGCGGATCTCCTGGCGCAATCGGCCCACGATCCGCTGCATGCCCGCTGCCTGGTCATCGCCAATAGTGAAACATCACTGGCGATTGTCGTTTGTGACAGTTGTATGCTCCCTCGTGATCTGATTGACGCGGCGCGAAAGCTGGCCAGTGAGAAGACCGGGATACCCGCATCAAATATTCTGATTTCCGCAACTCACGCCCATTCCTGTCCGACGGCGACTGGGGTGTTTCAGAGTGAACCGGACGTCAAGTACACTCAGTTCCTGGTCGAACAGATCGCAACGGGGATCGACGGGGCGTTTCGTCGACTGGAGCCAGCACGCGTTGGTTGGACCGCCATTGATGAACCTTCACAGATTTTCAATCGACGCTGGATCTTGAAGCCTGGTGAAACGGTCGAAGATCCGTTTGGTGGTCGAACGGATCGAGTCAAGATGAATCCAGGGTACAGTAATCCGCAGGTCGATCATCCCGCCGGCCCAATTGATCCTCAAGTCTCGATCCTTTCCGTTCAGGCACGCGATGGCCGGCCGATCGCCTTGTTGGCAAATTACTCGTTGCACTATGTCGGCGGCGTCTCCGGGCCGGTGGTGTCTGCGGACTATTTTGGTGAGTTTGCCACGCGGATTTCTCGCCACGTGAATGCCGAGAAGGGACAGCCATCGTTCGTCGGGATCATGTCGAATGGGACCAGCGCTGACGTCAACAACGTGAATTTCAGCTTGAAAGCCGGCCCGAAACGAGAACCGTACGAGCAGATGGGGTATGTCGCCGAAATCGTCGCGCAGGCCGCAGCCAAGGCCTACGCCGGGATCAAGTATCACGATGCATTGCCACTTCGCGTCAAAGACACCGAAATCGACCTTGGTGTCAGACTCCCCGCGCCCGAAGAACTGGCCAAAGCAGAAAGTCAGTTCAGCACGGTGACGGAACGTCCCCTGAAAGGGATGCCGCTGATCTATGCACGTGAGACGACACTCATCGCGAAATACCCCGCTCAAGTGAAGGTCCGTCTACAGGCCATTCGGATCGGCGATCTCGGAATTGTCTCGAGTCCGTGCGAAACATTCACCGAAACAGGCTTGGCAATCAAGCAGCGCAGCCCGCTGAAGCAGACGTTTACGATCGAGTTAGCCAATGGCTACAACGGATATCTGCCGACACCAGAGCAGCACAAACTGGGGGGATACGAAACATGGCGGGCTCGTTCCAGCTACCTCGCCACAAACGCAGAACCCAAGGTACGTGAAACGTTGCTGGAGCTTTTGAAGTCGATCGCTGATTGATTGACTGGAAGATTGATGATCAGACTGCTCGCGGTCGTCAATGACTGCTGGACCGAAAAGGAGAAGACGCGATGCGGAGTGTACTGGCACTAATTTTAGCCGGAGGCAAGGGAACGCGTCTGGAACCACTGACGCGAGACCGTGCAAAACCTGCGGTTCCCTTCGGCGGCGCCTATCGCATCATCGATTTCACGCTTTCGAATTGCATTAACAGCGGTTTGCGGAAGATCCTGGTGCTGACGCAGTACAAGGCGGTCAGTCTTGACCGACACATGAATCTTGGCTGGCGATTCCTGTGTCGCGAGCTCGACGAGTTTATCGACGTGTTGCCTCCCCAGCAGCGGCTTCACGAGGACTGGTACAAGGGAACCGCAGATGCAGTGTACCAAAACATCTATTCGATCGAAAAATGCCAGTCGGATTACTTGCTGATCCTGTCCGGTGATCACATTTACAAGATGGATTATGCTGAACTAATCCGAGATCACATCGATTCGGGGGCGGTTGCGACCGTGGCCTGCCTTCCCTGTTCGCTGGAAGAGGGGACACAGTTCGGTGTCATGCAGATCGACAGCAATCGTCGCGTCGTTGAATTCCAGGAAAAGCCCGAACATCCCAAACCGATGCCGGATGACCCGACACGGTGCCTGGGGTCGATGGGTGTCTATGTCTTCAACACAAACTTCCTGTTCGATCGCCTGATTGCAGATGCCTCTGATCCCAAGAGTGCTCACGATTTCGGGCGTAACATTATTCCGTCGCTGATCGATACACATGTCGTGCGAGCGTATCCGTTCCGCGACAAAAATACGGGAGACACGTCGTATTGGCGGGATGTCGGAACATTGGATGCCATTTACGACGCGAACATGGATCT
>CAIWEX010001026.1 GCA_903911795.1 uncultured Schlesneria sp. | reverse complement strand
GCTGTCGCGTTGAGTGAAGGCCTGACCAAGGCCGTTGACCACTCGTCGCACGGAATCTCGGCCTTGGAAGCTCGGATCGATCTGCCTGTCGTCGTCCGTACCGACACGGCGAAACGTCCGTACTTCAAATGGGTCCTGGTCACTATCATCGCTACTATCGTCACGATCGGATTGTCGCTCTGGTACGTATTGCGATGATCCGAAGACATAACAGATGTCGGAGTTGACGTCAAAAGGGATATGTTAAATTAGCGGTCCCCGCATGAAACTTCAGCCCGACATGTGTGCGATTAAATTTTACAGGTGACCGCCGTTCGTCAAGAAGCCAGCCACGCTGGTACTGGGAACCGTTCAGTCGATGGGAGCGAACGAGTCAAAAATGAATAAAGCAATATCGCGAACTTTGCTGGTCGGGCTTCTCGTGGCCGTTGTTGTCGTTGGCTGGTCGCAGTCGCATGTCCTGGCTCGGCTGTTGGGGCAAGGAGCATCCAGTCGCGAGGAGAAGTCCGCAGAACTGCGCCCCGCTCGCGTCGGGGCACTGGGGCGTATCGAGCCTTGCAGCGAGATTCTGGATATTGACGCTGCTGCGGGTGAACGGTTGCTAACGGTCCTCGCCAAGGAAGGACAACGTGTCGGTAGCGGCGATGAATTGGCCCATCTGGAAAGCCACGATGTGGCCGCTGCGGAAAAGCAGGAATCCGCGGCATTGCTTGAGGAAGCTCGCAATCGTCTCAAGACGACTGAGGAACATCACCAGGCCTTGATCCGCATTGCTGAACTGAATCTTCAGACGGTCGAAGTCGTCGAGCCGATTCGCATTGATTCGCAGAAGTCCCGGGTCCGGTCGCTGGAGATCGATCACCAGTTAGCAGATACGGAATACGTACGAGTCGAAAAGCTGCATGCCAATGCGACCGTTTCGCGAGAAGAACATGATCGCAAGCATTCCGAATTGAAAAAGGTTCGTGAATTGCTGACCGCTTCGAAATTGACATTGGCCGAGATGGAGGCCAATCACAAACTCGCGTTGGAATCAGCCAGAGCCGCCGTGGTTGAAGCGAAAGCGGCTCTCGAACTAGCGCGAGCCGCGATTCCCGTGAAATCGCTGGAGCGAAAGGTGGAGCTTGCCGAGGCGAAGGTCCAGCGCACGATCATTCGTTCGCCGATCGCAGGGCAGGTGCTGGAAGTCATGACACACTCCGGCGAGCGGATCGGGAAAGACCCCATTCTGAAATTGGGGAATACCGAACAAATGCATGTCGTGGCCGAGATTTACGAAACGGATATCGCGAGAATTCGAATGGGGCAGCGTGCCACCGCGACCTCTTCGGCACTCGCGGAACCACTCGAAGGGACCGTCGTTCAAATCGGTTCCATGATCTACAAGAACGACGTTCTGAATGTTGATCCCGCAGCCGACGCCGATGCTCGTGTTGTCGAAGTCCGCATCCTGCTGAAAGATTCCAGCAAGGTCGCCCTCCTGACAAATCTGCAGGTCGATGTACTGATTGAAACCGCCTCGAAGGACTGACTCATGATCGAGGCTGTGCCGACTGCAATCTCAGAACACGTCTTTGCTCCATCAGCGTCAGATAACGCTGTCGTGAACGTGGACCATCTGAACCATTACTTTGGCGATGGCCCGACACGAAAGCAGGCGTTGTTTGACTGTTGCCTCAAAGTCGAGCCGGGCCAACTGGTCATTATGACGGGCCCCTCAGGCTCTGGCAAAACGACCCTGTTGACACTCATCGGAGCCTTGCGATCGACGCAGGAAGGGGTCAATCGCGTCCTCGGCCAGGAACTGCGTGGTCTGGGCGCTGCCGAACTGGTGAACATTCGCCGCAACATCGGCTTTATCTTTCAGATGCACAACCTGTTTGACTCGCTGTCATCGCTCGAAAATGTCCGTATGTCGATGGAGCTGAGGAAGTACTCGGCCGCTGATATGCTGCGGCTAGCCACGGAAATGCTCACGAAACTCGGGCTGGGTCATCGTGTCCACTACAAACCGCGGCAGATGTCAGGGGGCCAGCGTCAGCGTGTGGCGATTGCGCGGGCGCTCGTCAATCGCCCAAAACTCGTACTGGCAGACGAACCGACAGCGGCCTTGGACAAGAAATCGAGTCGCGATGTTGTGGAAATGCTGCAGGCGCTCACTCGTGAAGAGCAGGCCACGATTCTGATGGTGACTCACGACAGCCGCATCCTGGATGTCGCAGACCGCATTGTGAACTTCGTCGACGGACGAATTGAGTCCGACGTCATCGTGAATGACACCATCAAGATCTGCGAAACATTGAAAAAGTCCGACGTGTTTCAGCATCTGAGTCCGACCGAACTGCTGAATATTGCCCAAAAGATGAAGCGTGAGCAGTTTGGGAAAGGGGACGCAGTCTTCCGGCAAGGTGACGAAGGGGACAAGTTCTATCTGATCAGCGAAGGAGAAGTCGACGTACTGATTCAGAAACCGAATGAGGCTGATCCACGGGTCATTAATCATCTTTCATCAGGGGCGTTTTTCGGCGAGAAGGCTCTACTTTCCGGTGATCCTCGTAGTGCCTCGATTGTGGCGACCGTCGCGACGACGCTGTATGCGCTCGGAAAACAAGACTTCCAGTCAGCACTGGCCGCCAGTGGCAGTTTCAACGAACAACTGCGAAAGGTGGCGTTTCAGCGTTAGTCCGCGGCGGCGGTGTTGTCACCAACCGAGTAATTCAATCGGATTCAAATCTCCTCTTCTCTCACGACTGATCTGGCATGATGCGGGTTCCTCTGGCATGGCGAAATGTGGTTCACGAACGCAGTCGAGCGGCCGTCGGGATCGCAGGTGTTGCCTTTGCCATCATGCTGATTTTCCTGCAGCTTGGCTTTTTCAATTCGGTGATCATCAGCGCCAATCAGTATTACGACGAACTCGATTATGATCTGGTGATTGTCTCGCGCGAGTACAGTTTTATTCGATCTCCGCAGTCGTTTCCGCGGCGTCGGTTGTTTCAGGCGATGTCGTTGACCGAAGTCGTGTCGGCTGAACCCTTGTACATGGGGACGGTGACATGGCAGAACTCGCAGACGGGCAATCGCAATGCCACCCTGGTGTTTGGATTCGATCCTGACCGGCCGGTCTTTCGTACCCCATCCATTCAAGCCCATCTGACGTCGCTGAAAGTTCCCGATTCTGCGATTGTCGATTCAGAAACGCGTCCGAAATATGGGAATCGTAAGCCGGGGACTGCGATTGAACTCGGCGGACGAAACGTGACTGTTATTGACGAATACAAGCTGGGGACGTCGTTTCTGGAACTGGGGATTATCCTCACCAGTGACCACAATTTCCGACGCATGATACCTCAGTTGACGCTTGATGATGTCGGCATCGGGCTGATAAAAATCCGCCCGGGAACAGATCCGATTGCCGTCGTTCATGCTTTGAGAAAGCTGATGCCGTCAGACGTCAACGTCTGGTCGCGGGACGAGTTTCGTAACCATGAAATTCATCACTGGCTGGTGGCGACCTCAACAGGATTCATTTTCGGGTCTGGTGTTGTCGTGGCAATCCTCGTCGGCCTGGTGATCCTGTATCAGACGATCTCAACTCAAATCATGACCAAGATGAACGAGTACGCGACACTGAAAGCGATTGGTTACCAGTCGCGTCAGATCTTCAGGGTTGTTGTCGAACAGGCATGCTTCATCGCGCTGTTGGGTTTCTTACCGGGACTGATCGCGGCACTGGGCCTGTACGCGGCTGTTCAAATGGCCGTGTTCCTGCCCATGGTCATGACATGGCAACGAATTTTTACGGTAATCCTGTTAACGATCGGTATGGCCGTCGGTTCCGGCTGGCTGGCGTTTCGTAAAGTCCAGGCCGCAGATCCCGCAGATTTGTTCTAAGGAACTTCGATGGCCGTACCTCTCGCATGGCGAAACTTGACTGCCGACAAGCGTCGACTGGCCGTCTCGACGCTTGGGATCGCCTTCGCCGTGTTGCTGATGCTGATGCAACTCGGTTTTCGCAATGCGCTCGTCGACAGCCAGGTCGAGATCCTGCGCTGGTTCAAAGCGGATATTGTCCTCGTCAGTGCTGCCAAATACCAGTTGAACGTCATGCAGCCATTTCCTCGCAGACGCTTGTATCAGGCGGCTGCGGTGGAGGGTGTTGCCTCGGCTCGGCCGGTCTATCTGGCACTGCAGGAGGCCCTCTGGAAGAGTCCCGAGGACCGGTCAACGCATCGCATCCGGGTCGTGGGAGTACATCCCGACGACGACATTTTCCACGAAAAGCAACTCGCCGATCAACTGCAGGCTCTGTGGCAACCCGATGCCGCTTTGATCGACACCGATTGCCGCCATCACATTGGACGTGCTTTTACAGGGGATTCCACGGAAGTCGCAAAGCGAAAGATTCATGTCGTGGGTGAATTCAAACTCGGGACGGATTTTCTCGTCGACGGCAGCGCGATTGTCAGCGACCGGACGTTTCTCAATCTGTTTCCCGGCTATCGAGCTGCTGATCCCCTGTTGAATCGCGTCGAAATCGGGTTGATACAGGTGGCCGCGGAGACTTCGATTTCCGAACTGGTCATACGACTCAATAACGAACTTCCCAAGGATGTCCGGGCGATGACTCGTAGCCAATTCATCGGAATTGAGCGAAATTTCTGGATGAATGAATCGCCCGTCGGACTGGTATTTAACCTGGGAACACTGGTCGGATTCATCGTTGGGACCGTGATCTGTTCGCAGATTCTATTCACAGACATTTCCGAGAAAATGCCGCAATACGCGACGCTGAAGGCGATCGGATATACCAACCAATACTTGCGGCGAGTCGTGATGCAGCAGGCGACATTCCTGGCACTCGTGGGATTCCTGCCAGGGGTCGCCGCCAGTTGGTGTGGTTACCGCCTGATTGCGTACTTGACCGGATTGCTGATGCGTCTGCAGGTCGGGGTCGCCGCAACGGTACTGTTGCTGACAATCGGGATGTGCCTGGTTTCTGGCTGGTTCGCCGTGCGCACTGTCCTGGCTGCAGATCCCGCAGACGTATTTTGAAGAACCAGCCGTCGTGCTGTCGGACTCTGCGAGATTGTGGCAATTGAATCTGTAGCACGCCGCCGAGTTTCGCGAGTGCTCGACACTGCTACCCAGCATGTTCGCAACCAGAACCATACACGCGCAAGGGAATCAGCATGAGTCAGGATCTGATCGTACGCAAGTTCAAGCATATGTTCCGGCGGTTTGATGTTGATGGCAGCGGCAGCGTCAATCGATCCGATTTCGAAAAGGCTCCTGCCTGGATTTCGGGACGGCTTGGCCAGCCATTGGGGTCATCGGTTCACAAAAATCTCCAATCGGCTTACGACATGGTTTGGGGGCTGATCGCCGGGATGGACGCCAATGGCGACGGTGACTTGACCGAATCGGAATGGCTGGCCGGTTGGTCTAAGGCCGCCGCGTCAGGTTCGATTCAACAGGTGATCTCGCAGGCATCTGACCTCGTGTTTGACTGTGTTGACACGAGTGGTGATGGCGAAATCGGCGCTGACGAGTATTCACGATGGCTTTGTGCTCACGGGGCTACCGAAGCTGACGCCAAAGCCGCATTTCCAAAGCTTGATCACAGCGGCGACGGTCAGGTTTCAAGAGATGAGATGCGTCAGAACGTCTGCGAATTCTACACCAGTACCTCGGCGGATGCACGTGGCAACTGGTTGTTTGGTGCTGGCTGGTGATTTGAACCGGGAAAACTTCGAATCGGTGAGTGAGTCATGGATCAACCCGAGAAATTCCTGTATGGCTATCGTGGCCCCTGGCCCAGCCAGTGTGCAGTAACTCCCGAGTCCAGCCCGCCAGTGGCGGTGCTGTTACCTGACGCGGAAATGCAGACCTACCGCCGCAAAGTTTTGCGGCGGTTTCTGCGGCAGCGTTGGACCGGACGACCTGCAGCATGGCTGCATGCCTTTCGTCATCCGAGCCTCGATCCGGTCAGTGACGAGCAGTTCACACAGGCGCTGACCGATACGGCTTTCAGTCGAATGCTCAATCCGATTCTGGATCCGGTCGATGAGCAGACGTTTGCCGATGAATTACACCAAATTGGTGATGGCGAACCGTTCAAGGTAGATCTTACCGCAATGGGTGACATCGAG
>CAIWEX010001025.1 GCA_903911795.1 uncultured Schlesneria sp. | reverse complement strand
GAACAGTATGGCGTAGACCGCAAGGATGGCTGTTAGGAACACCATCCAGTCACGGCGAATCAGGAGTAGCCACAATATTATTCCATAGACGAGTACCCAGCGCGATACCGCGACAAGCAACATGGCAATAACCCATCCAACGGACATCCGAGTGGAGTCTGCCAGGGAGACCAACATCGCAAATAAACTCAGATAGACGCAGCCTTGCGGCACAAGATCCCAGGCAATGGCGCCCATCATTTGCCGGATGTATTCCTGCCGAGAATTTGGACGAAGCAATTCCATCCCGAACAAACTGCGTCGAATCCACCACTGCTTCAAAAAGAAGATCATCCCAAAATCCGGTATTAACACGGAAATCAGCATCAATGGGCGCAAGTCACTCTGGTAATCCGTGAAACCAGATTGAACAACCTGCGCCGGGACAAAAATTAATGCACTGAATCCCATCAGCAGCGGCACAACCCTGCCACTGAAGGCGTTTCCAGCGATCCACAATCGACATCGCTCTCTCCATCCCCCGCCACTCGATTTTGCAATGACAGTCTCCAGATTTGGGCCCAGCATCCACTGAGGCCAGCGAGCCTGGGGGGACATATCATTTCGCCGATTAGCCCTCTGTTGCAATGACTTCATCGAAGCGAGATCCAGTCCCAGAACTGGCGAATCGCACCCGTTCTCAAGATATACGGAATACAAGCGTCGCGACCGGTAGATAACAATCAGTGGCAGCACAGCCCCCAAGACGATCAATGCAAACTCGACCCGAGGCTCGTTACCCCGCAGGTACCAGTCGACCGACGACGGAAAACGAAAAACCGCCAGAATCATCAGCGGAATCCATCCGCCTAACACGGCACCTGCGACAGCACTGAGAGGAGTAGAAATCCAGCGAGGTAATCGTGCAATCAACTGCAGCAGTGCGCTGACAACCACGATTCCCGTCATTGAAGCCCAACACGCCGCGTGGACGCCGATCGCGGGGACGATTGGGACCCCCGAAGCCAAGATCGGAAGGATGTTGACGATGCTGCCAATCCACAGAAAAAACGGTGGGACAAGGTGAGGCCAGGTATATGCCGGAATCAAATGGGCGCCTGGATGTGCAAAGTGGCTGCGCAATTGCAACGCAATCAACCCCAGAACAGCGGCGTTCAAGAACACGATATTGAGTATCCACGACATGCGTCTGACATCAACAAACGCTGGCCGCACAGTGACACCTGTCAGCTTCGCCTGCAGGTCTTCGAATCCAGGAAACCCAAGCGAATGTTCATTCACATAAAGTGTCCTCAGGGAAGTCACGGCCCGTAGAGCGTCGATCGACGCCAGTGGATTCGCGATAGGTAAGAAGCCCTCCCGTTTGGGATCTTGCACGAGCGAATTATTGTAATCACCCAGGACAATCGTCTTAAGATTCGGAAAGCGATGGAGTTCGCCGAAAATCGATGTCCCCCGCGACTGGATACCCCCGTGCTCGGCGGTCCCCAGAATCAGCGTCTGAAGGGATGTCATTGACTCAAGCTGTGGAGCCTCCCCGTCAATGACGCAACCACTGAGATCCAAATACTTCAGTTGTGACAATCGCGACAAGTGCCGCCAGACATGAGATGTTAACCTGACTCTGTGGAGCGACAGGCGTGTCAGTTGCTGCAATTCCGAAATGGCCTGAACTTCGTCTGCGCTGAGTTTCCCTTCATGCTTGATTTGTAATGACTTGAGGTGCTTACAATCTTTCAGCGATCTCAGCCCGTTCGGAGTAATCCGTATCTCGCCGTGTGGAGGAGTTGAGTCGGCGAGGTACCAGCGAATCTGAACTTTTGTCAGTCGGCGACTGAAGTTTCCCTGCTCGAAATCTCGGACCGCTTTCGATCCCTCCAGACGAAGTGTCGATTCGTAACTTCCGGAATCATCCGGGAACGCGGCCTGCAATACTTTTTGCGAACTCCTGATGCCGTAGAAGACGGAGATCATCAGTACCAGCAGGTAAATTCCTCCGATGGCCCACACCATCGGGCGGGTCACATAAGTCAGTATGACGACGTTCAGTTGGCGCAACATGATTCACCACGGATTCTCATGGACACAATCGGCATTGGAAGAAATGGCGAGCAGCCAACAGATCGGCTAACGGTGAAGCTCAAGGAAGATCTCTTCCAGATTCAGGTCCTCAACAGTGACTTCGGCCTGCCAGCGCGCCCTGAGATCACTCACCATCTGCTCGCTGACATTGGTTGCGGCGACCAGAGCAACTCGACCTTCAATCTCTGTCCGTAGCGCACCCTCCACGGCAAATGATCGCGGCAGCGGTTCTATCGCTGAGATCCTCAACCGCTTGATGCGATCTTTGACTGTGTCGAGATCTTCAAACAACTCCACTTTCCCCTGCTTGAGGATCGCGACGTGTGAAGCGACTCGTTCCAGATCTGACGTGATATGCGTCGAAAACAAGACCGTATGCTTTTCGTCCTGCGTCACTTCCAGCAGGGACTTGAGGAATTCACGCCTGGCAACGGGATCCAGCGACGCGACGGGTTCATCCAGAATCAGCAGTTCGGGTCGATGGCCGAGCGCGAGAATCAGTCCTAATTTCTGAATCTGCCCTGGCGATAATGGGCCTGCGCGTCTGTCACGTGGCAGATCCCATTGTTGAACCAAGTGCTCGGTCAGAGCGAAATCCCACGTGGGATAGAAGGCCGCCGTGTAGGAAATCACCTGGGTAACCGTCATCCAGGGATATAGCTTCACATCCTGTGGAACGTAGCCCAAACGAGCCTTCGCCGCACCGCTCAGATCCCAGGGATCTTCGTCGAACATTCGCGCTGTCCCCCCGGAAACTCGCAGCAGTCCGAGCAGACACTTGATCAGCGTCGACTTCCCGCAGCCGTTGGTTCCCAGCAGCCCCACAACCGTGCCGCGTGGAATTGCCAGATCGACAGACGTCAGAACGTCGGTCGTGCCAAATCGACGAGACAGCCCGCTCGCTTCTATCATCAGTTCATTCATGAGCGACGTTCCTTGAGAACCGTCTTGACGACGGAGATGATCTGTTCATCGGTCAGACCGAGTTGCAAGCCACGCGTCGCGACATGGTCAACGAGATCTCGCAGTTCCGCCTGCCGGTTTGTTACGCTGCCAAGATGCTCGACTTGACCTCGAACTCGCATACCAGTCCCGCGATCCCGCTCGAGCAAGCCCTCCGCCTCCAGCCGACTATAGGCTTTGGACACGGTCATCATGTTGACCTGCAGGTCAACGGCCATCTGCCGAACGCTCGGGACCAGGTCACCCGGCTTCAGACGGCCGCTCGCAACCTGTGCCCGGACCTGATCCATGATCTGGCGGAAGATCGGCACGCCAGACGAAGGATGGATTTCGAACTGTATGGGGAGATTCGACATAGTGCATTACGATAGTAATGCACTATGTCGAAGTCAAATGCAATTCAAAAAATCGCGTTGCTCACATGCACCAGACTTCAATTCCGTCCCTTCAGTGTCGTTCGAGTCCAGTTCATATTGACCACCTTCAGCGGCGCAGCGGCAAGTTTTGCCGAATTCCTCTTGCTCGATTTGCCGTTCTTCTCATAAAACGCCACTTGAAGTTCCAGGAGGGTGCGGCGAATTCTGCTCGCACGTGAATCATCCGGGACGGTTTTTGCAGGTTTTCAACTTTGAAAGCCCGGAAAATCGTCTCGAGACTGCTCTCAATGGATGGAGAGGTCATGACATCAATGAGTCGCTTGTGGTCCGTATCTGTGGTAGTGGGTCTCGCCGGATTCTTGTCCGGGTGCGGTGGTTCCAAGCCTGCAACCCCGGTCGCCGAAACCTCTCCAACGGCTGTTGCTGAGGAAGAATCGGGCGGTCTGATGACCGTCGCGATCCCCGGCCTGAAGCCTGCCACGCCCAAGGCCAAACCAGCCGGGGCAGCCACCGCGACAACCACTCCTGCCAAGGGGGCTGCAACAACCCCAGCAGAAACTACTGCAGCTCCCGTCAAAAAGGAGCCGGTGAAAGGCTCACCAGAATGGCTGCTGCGTGAAATCCAGTACATCAAGGTCATGCCGCTGCCGGATCCCGAAGACGCGGCCAAGACCAAGAGCGCGCCGAAGACTGACGCCGAACTGGAAATGGAAGACGATGAAAAGCCGTTGACTCCCGAAGAAGAACAAAAACTCAAGGCTCATTTCGAAAAGACAAAGGCAATCCGCCGCGATCGCAATCTGCAGATCATCAAGTTGTCCGAAGAATGCATCGCAAAAACTGCGAAAACGCCCGAACTTGAGCCCGAATTTGACGCAGCAGTCCACTACCTGCTGGACGCTCGACTGCAACTCGCCCTACAGGGTGACGACGCCAGCATCGAGGCCTTGTTTGATGCGGCGAAAGTCTTCTATGAACGAAAGCCGACTTCTGCGGCGGCTCTCGAAGCTGAACTGACGCTTGTCAACTTGACCCATGCGAACGCAATTCGTTACGGCCAATCACAGCCGAAGTGGATCCAGGAATTTGCCTAGCATGCTCAACTGTATGCCGCACGATTTCCTGACGAACAAGCTCGCTCTGTCAAATTGCTCGCAGCGGCAGCCCGGACATGTGAACTGTCGGGACTGTCAGATGATGCTCGCAGTTGCTACACGCTGCTGATCACCAAGTTCAAAGAAACTCCCGAAGCTCAACAGGCTGAAGGTGTCGTTCGACGATTGCAGCTCAAGGGAAAGACACTGGAATTCACCGGGCCCACCATTGATGGGGGGGATCTGAATATCGCTTCCTACAAGGGAAAGATGGTCGTCATCGTCTTCTGGGCGACTCACGCCCGACCATTCATTGACCAGCTTCCGAAGCTGACCGCGACAATGAAGAAGTATGAAAAGTACGCGACCGTTGTCGGGGTAAATCTGGATGCGGACGAAGGGGCGGTTGAGGCGTTCGTGGAAGAAACAAAATTGACCTGGCCACAGATTTTTTCGCCGAACCGGGCTCTCCGCGGCTGGAATTCTCCGCTGGCGGTTCACTACGGAATCAACACGCTGCCAACAATCTGGCTGGTCGATCCGAACGGAATCGTCACCGACACGTCGATCAATGCCGAGAATCTGGAAACACGCCTGCGGGAAGTTTACTTGCCATTCCTGAAGGCGACTGCGAAACCAGCGGGTGGGGCCAACTGAGTCGGAATTCACTCAAGAATGCCTGATTTTCGGGTGCCACGGTTATCCAGTCTCTGACATGGCCGTGGCACCCTGTTTCATTTCCGGTGGAGGTCGCTGGATTTCCCGACTGGCGGATGACTTCAGACAGGATGCAAGATTCGATGGCTAAGAAGGCTGCCGTAAAACGAGATCCTGCCCCGAAGCAACCTGCCATCACACCGCGACAGCGAGAGATCTTCGAGTACCTGCGAGAAGTCATCGTCGCGCGTGGCTATGGCCCGACTGTCCGGGAAATTGCCCAGCACTTTGGCATCGCATCCCCGAACGGTGTCACCTGCCACTTGAAAGCCCTCGAGAAGAAAGGGCTGATCACTCGCGAAGCCTATATGTCGCGTGCGATTCAACTCACGGAATCACCGCAGCCCGCTGCGGCCTTGTCGCTCATCGGGCAACTGGTCGTCGGACAATTGCCGGAGTTTCATCGGGAACCTCATTCCCGACTCGAATTCACGGGTTTATTCGCTTCGGCGGCCCACTGTTGCATCCGGGTTCTCGGACACGGAATGCAGGACGAAGCGATTTCCGAAGGGGATTACCTGGTGATTCGCCGCCAAGCCGATTGCCGTGATGGTGAACTAGTCCTGGCGATCGTCGACGATACCACATCTGCTGTCAGACGCTACTACAGAGAAAGCCTGCGAATCAGGCTTGAATCAACAAACCGTGCCAAGCCCGCAATTTTTGCGAATCGGGTGAAGGTCATCGGGCTAGTCGTTGGCGTCATTCGTCAATATTGAGCTGACGCCCGAGTCCCTGTGACCGTATCAACGCTCAGCTTACGCTCTGACGCCGATCGAAGACTCAGCGTGGCTGACGCACTACAATGTTCTTCGAGTCTCATTCTGCATTGACATCGCCGAGGAATCAAAATGTTCAAAATCCATCCGCTGGTTTCATGCGGATTTGCACTGCTGTTGATTGTCACGCCTGTCTGCGGCCAGGTCGCGGTTCAACTCGAAAGCCGAAATGGGACGCATCGCCTGCTTCGAGATGGCAAGCCGTATGCCGTTAAGGGTGTCGGGGGACAAACACAACTCGATCGATTGGCCTCCGCAGGTGGAAACTCGATCCGAACATGGAGCACCGAAAAGCTTGACACAATTCTGGATGAAGCCCAGCGACAAAAGCTGACGGTTTGCGTCGGACTCTGGCTGGGGCATGAACGACATGGCTTCAATTATCAGGATGAGTCTGCGGTTCAGCGACAACTCAACGATTCTCTCGTCGCCGTTCGCAAGTACAAAGACCACCCCGCAGTCCTGATGTGGGGGATCGGGAATGAGATGGAAGGAACCGGACAGAACCCCGCGATCTGGTACGCCGTCGACCACATCGCCCGCGAAATCAAGAAGATTGACCCTCACCATCCGACCATGACCGTTATTGCAGAATTGGGTGACAAGGCTGCGAAGATCAAAAGCATCGAACAGTATTGCCCGAACATCGACATCATCGGGGTGAATTCGTATGGAGGAATCAGCAGTCTGGCGGAACGGTATCGTGCGGCGAGAGGTACCAAACCTTACATCGTCACGGAGCATGGTCCGAATGGTCCGTGGGAAGTAGGCAAGACTGACTGGGGCTCGCCCCTGGAAGCGACCAGCACCGCAAAAGGCCAGGCCTATGCCGAAGGTTACCGCAGAGTTGTCTCTGACCAAGCTGGCTTATGCTTGGGATCGTACGCGTTCCTGTGGGGACACAAACAGGAAACGACGGCGACCTGGTTCGGAATGCTCCTTTCGGACGGTAGTCGCCTGGCAGCAGTTGATGCCATGACCGAAGCCTGGACGGGAAAGCCTCCAGCGAATCGTTGCCCCCGTATCGAATCACTGACCGTGGAACGTGATGTCAAGAAGCTGAAACCGGGGGAAATGGTTCAGGCCACTCTGGGCGCAGTAGATCCGGAACGCGATACGCTGTCAGTGAAATGGGTACTTCGACAAGACTCAGGAACGATCGGCGAAGGGGGTGATGCTCAGGCCGAAGAACAGGCGTTGTCGGATGGCGTCACTTCGACAGGGCTGTCAGCCAATGTAAAAGTTCCCGATGGGGGAGGGGCCTATCGACTGTTTGCATACGTCTACGATGGTAAGGGAGCTGCCGCTGTGGCCAATGTCCCGATGTTTGTCGATGCCCCGGTCAAGCCGATTCCGGCAGCCAAGGGAATTCTCCCCTTTGTCATTTATGGCGACGACATAAAGAATTCGCCCTATGTTCCTGCAGGTTTTATGGGGAACACCAACGCCATCGCGATGACAACGGATAG
>CAIWEX010001024.1 GCA_903911795.1 uncultured Schlesneria sp. | reverse complement strand
TCGTAACGGTAGTCTGCGACATCAAGTTCTGCCGCAGATCGTTCGTTCTCGGGAGAGTACCGTGTCTTACGTAGTACGTGACTCGCGATTCAATTGCGTTTAAGCGTATATCGCAGATGCGGCTTCTCGACGTCACAGGTCGTACGATGTACACCGTTTCAAGCCGGTTTACCCTTTCGACTCTGTATTCACTAAATTCTACGTATGATCTTATCGCATGACCCAAATGCCGCGTTTCTTGCAGGCGATTGGTTTGCGTTCGCTGACAGTACTCGCGGCAGTCACTTCCGGGGAGGGGATGCCGATCATGTCACGGCATGCCCAGACAATGGTGCCACTGCTTAATACCGATAATAACCCCGATACCGAAGCACGTTGTGGTAAGGTGAATACAATACTGGGCCAGGGGCGTATCCGGACACCGGAACGAAGGGGGCAATTCCGTATCCGTAGTGATACGGTACAGGATTTACTGATAGGTATGGAGGGGCGTATGCTGGTACAACGGCAGCGTAGTCGTAGCGATAATAGTAACTTGGCGAAACGACTGCCGGCGAATATCCACCGTAGACATAAACGGCATCGGCGTAAGTCGCCGCTGGATCTGCGAAACTGGCGAAGAATGCCATCAAACCTGCAAACGTGGTTATAAACAACGGGTGTTTCTTTTGCATCATGGTTTCTCTCGGAAATGTCATCAGCAATAAAAAATGTTATTCAAAGTTTGGAAAATTGGCTAGTTACGCAGGATAGTCTATTTTACGTAGCCGTTTCTTTCGACACCTGATGAGACTGCTTTCTCCAGAATGCGAAAACGCGCCACAGGATGCGCGACTGTTCTTATCCCGGCACATGGGGCAAGGAGGCACTCACGTGACCCCGTATTCATTCATCTTCTTGTAAAGAGTTGCACGACTGATTCCGAGCGATTTCGCCGCAGCGGTGCGATTCTGGCGGTTATCGCGAAGAACTCGCTCGATGGACGCTCGTTCCCATGCGCGACGATCCTGGCGTAGTGTTGGGACCTCGCCTAAGTGGACAGTTGGCAGCACGGGTGCTTCCGATCCGAGGTCTTCCAATCGTAGACGTCCCGTTGGCGAAAGTATCGCAGCTCGAACGATGCGGTTCTTAAGTTCTCGTATATTTCCAGGCCAGGCATAGCCCCGAAGGCCATTCAGGAATTCGAGGCTGACGCTTAGCTTCTTCGGTCCGAACTGTGGAGAAGCTTCATCCAGACAATTGACTGCAAGCATCGGAATGTCCTCGCGCCGCTCCCTGAGTGGAGGTAACGCAAGGTCAAACACATTTATTCTGTAGTACAAATCTGTTCGAAATCGCTGCTGGCTCACGGCAGAGAGGAGGTCAACATTCGATGCAAAAATAAATCTGGCTTTGGTTTTTCGAGTTTCAACAGACCCGACCGGCTCAAACTCTCCCGTTTCTACCGCGCGAAGAAGCTTGGCCTGTTGTTCAAGTTGTAACAAATCAACTTCGTCGAGAAGAAGACTGCCATTTGCGACAGCTTCAAGTCGTCCAGTTCGATGCTGGTTCGCACTCGTGAATGCACCACGTGTATGACCGAACAAGTCGCTCTCCAAAAGCTCTCCGGGGACTGCACCGCACGCAAGTATCATGAACGGGTCCGCAGCGCGATCTGACCATGAATGAAGGTAACGCGCGGTCGTGCTTTTTCCGGTTCCGGTCTCGCCAGTAATCAAAACAGGGATCGACAACTGAGCAATCAATTTCATGCGTTGCAGCACATGGAAGTACGAAGTACTGAATGTCGTGATAATGTTCCGGGCCGTTGCATTAATCGAGTACAGTCCTGGCCTGGATGCCTGTGCGAGAGGCTCGAGAAAGCGGCTTGTTGGCGGAACGTCTTCCAGCAAGTCCCATTCTTGGTCAGCGAACAGAACTGCACTACGAGCCTGCTCAACTGGCATTCCTCCGGCGGTAAAAACGGTGACTCGAACGTGGGCCGGTATGCGACTTCGGAGATCAACTGCGACCCCTGGGGAAATCACTGTGTTATCGCGCGTACGCAAGTCAACTCCAAGCGTACTCAGCTGGTTTAACGCTGGGCTTTCCAGAAGCGACTCCACGCAGCTGTAGACATCAGGCAGGGTGCCTGTGGTAGATCTGATCAACTCCGTCAACATGGGGTCTGTTGACACGATGGCGATCGATGATTTCATGAAATGCCATTCTAAGTACGACTGAACGAAGCACGGTGAACCAGTCTTCGTCAAACACCGGTAGCCTGCTGGCAAACTTTGCCAAAACGTCCTAGTTTGCGATTTCGCGCAAGGCGACTCACTGTATTGCGTCCGCGGCATACGTTTTTTTGCGCATTCTCATGCGCCACTGCGCATTGCGAGTGTTTCACTGATTGACTCCGCTTTACACCACAGCCTATAAGCCGCCGGGGGTTGTGATGGATCACTGACGGCCAAATTCAGATTGGGCTATTCGCCAATCTGGAGTTATGGGCATCCCTCTTAAATGGGCTGGCCTGCTGCTGCGCGTCTGAAGTGAGCATCG
This sequence comes from uncultured Schlesneria sp., assembly GCA_903911795.1. Classification (GTDB taxonomy): domain Bacteria; phylum Planctomycetota; class Planctomycetia; order Planctomycetales; family Planctomycetaceae; genus Schlesneria. Next base: position 7,526 of record CAIWEX010001024.1, on the reverse strand, counting down.
AAAATTCGGTCGCCGGAAACAGGTAGCGTGTCTTATGAAGCCAGTAATTCACCACAGGCCGTACCTCCTGCTGAGCGTTCTTTTAGCCGGTTCGGCAGTTGGTTTTGGGCAGGATGTGCCAGCAACGCCAGCTTTCAAGATTTTGGATACTGCAAGTCATCTTGCGAATAAGGGGCGACTCAAAGACGCGTTGAGAATTGTTAATTTTGTGCAGGCTACGCCCGGATTGACAGATCGCGAGTCCGCCGAGTGCCAGACGTTGCTCGCTGAGTTTGAGTCTCTGGCAATCAAGTTTTATGCAAGTAAATCGCTTGGTCAAGAAGCACCAATGCTTCGTGGGGAGGCAAGTGTTGGTGCGGTAAGATTTGGTGCACGGATGGTTGTCGTGAGCAATGGGCCGTCGCCGGTGCTTTCGGATGTGGGGCTCACAGGTTCGGATCAGGCAGCTGAGGGTCAGGCAACTGAGGATCGCATGCGCGCGGGGGTCGCCGAAGCGGATCGGAATCAGCTAAAGCCGTTTGAGTGGGTGGCGATTGACAGCGGAGGGACGCGATTGGCGAAGGCTGGAGAGGGTCAGGGGGCTGAATTGGCTGATTGGCCTGCAATCGCAGAAGTTCCTCGAATGTTGCCCTCGAGTTCTGTTCTTCGGAGCGTATTCGATGAGGCTGAGGCCGTGCCTCCCGTGCAGGGGCCCTTTCCAGAGGGTCTGCATTTATCGAGTGATTCACTCGCTTCAGCAAGTGACGAACCCGTGTTGGTCGGCGCGGGCCCTGGAGCATCCCCACCCGCACTTCCATGCGCTACCAGAGTCATAGCTTCTGCTGATTCGCTTGTGGTATCGCAAGCGGTGGGAGGCAGTCGTGATCGTCAGCCGGCGGTGATCTGCGGGGATTCCATCTTTGATTTCAGGTGGGCGTTGTTGATTGCATGTGTATTGCTTGGCTCGCTGCCGGCATCGGTTATCAGGTTCACTGTGATGGTGCACAACCGATTTTTTTCAAGAACGGCAGGGGGTTTCCGAGAAGGCGATGTTCTGCCGGATTCCGGCAGTTCAGCGGTGGCGAAGGTTGAAAGTATTTTTTCGCAAATCGTTGAAGAGAACCAGCGATTGCAGCGATAGCGAATGGCTGTGTTCACTGGCCCGCGTGGCGTTGGTTTTCGTCCAGTTCGGCTTTTTTCTTCGAAGGATCGATCGCAATGACTTTTCAAGTATATGTGGGTATGGATCTTGGTAGCCATAAAACTGCTGTGATGACATCTGAAGGCCGGCGGGCATTTCTTCCGACCGTGATCGGTCGCCCCAAGGATGACTTGTCTCGCAGGTTAATAAAGACGGATGCGGTTTTTGGCCAAGCGGCAATCGAAGGGGATCATTCGCTCGATCTTCTTCGGCCGCTTGCGCACGGGCGGTTGAAGTTTCATGCCCCCGGTGCCGGCGACTCGAAAGGCGTGAAGGATGAGGCGACGCAACGTGAGTCTCTGCGATTGATTGTCCAGCATGCCCTCGGTCTGGTTGGTGTTACGACGGATGTGAATGCGGCGGTTGTGATCGGCGCTCCGGCACTAGCTTGTTTAGAATCGAAAGAATTACTTGTCGAAATTGCAGGCCGTACCTGTCGTTCTGTTATGGTTGTTTCTGAGCCGTTCGCTGTTGCCTATGGAATGGATCAGCTCTCTGGAACACTCGTGGTTGATATTGGGGCCGGAACAACGGACATTTGTGCGCTGACTGGGATTTATCCACGACCCGAGCATCAGGTGACATTGCCAATCGGTGGCGATGCCATTGATGACATTTTTACAAATCTCGTGCTGTCGCAACATCCGAAGGCAATTGTGAATCGGAGTATGCTGTGCAACCTAAAGGAGAGATTTGGGAGTGTTGCCGAAAATCCGCCCCAGGCCGATTTAACGGTCGTCGTCGATGGTAGGCCACAGATTCTGAATTTAACCAGGCAATTGCATGATGCGTGTAAGTCGTTCGTGGAGCCCGTTTTCAATGGTTTAAAACAGTGCCTGTCGGGATGGGACAGCGAAATGCAAGGACGACTTTTAAGAAATGTGATTCTTGCGGGCGGTGGAAGTAGAATGCAGGGGCTTGACACCGCCCTCGAACGCCTGCTGCGTGAATACTACGGTTCTGCTCGCGTAAATCCAATTCACGATTCGATGTTTGCCGGTGCTGCAGGGGCGCTCAAACTCGCTATGGAAGCGCGTCCCGAGCATTGGAATGCGATATGAATGACTGGCATTGACGTGGGATAAGCATCAATCGCAGTGCACGCACCGATTGACGGTGCGATGTCTGCGATGAAAGCATCCTCGATTTTCGGCGCTCGTGACCAGATCGCGTCTCGTGAATTGTTTTTTGCTCAGGCCGATCGGCGCGTAAATTATCTGACTTCACTCGTTGAAGAACATGCTCAATGGGAGTTGATAACAAACGGCTTCGGGGCAGCATTGTTTTCGCGTTTCAGACAACGGAACCAGACTCAAAACATCAGGGCCGGGCCGCGAAAAGAAGTAGCATCCAACGATTCTCATCTGTTTGGATCAATTTCTCATACGGTCGTGTCGACCTGTCATTGCATTTCCTTGAGCATTAGGTTTTAATCAATTTGATTCGCAATCGGAGCTTATGCTGAGCAGGCGAGAATTGCGAACAGCGGTAAGCAGGAGGAATGATTTGCGAGAAGTCTGCCATCATGCCCTTTGCGTTAATCTGTCAGCAAGGTTCGTTCTGACGTGCACATTTGCAAGTGTCGGATGTGTGATTGGCTGCCCAAGTGTTCCTGCTGTGGTTCGCTTCAGGATTTGCCTTTCCGGCGAATTGATTGCTCGGCGGTTGTTAATTTTACTGACGCAGAAATATTGGCAGGCGGTTTGATTAATTATGTTTCAGATCACTCATAAAATCCGCTCTCTGGATATTTCGGATTTTACAGACGCGATCCCGTTGATGGCATGGTTCAGCAATGACGATCCAGGGTGCCGCTGGATAAACAAGTCGTGGCTGGAATTCTGTGGCTTTTCAACCGTCGACCAATTTGGAAGAGCATGGCTATCAAGCATCCATCCAGACGATCTCGACGAGTTTGGTCGGCGTATTTCTGACGCTTATCGGAATCGCGTACCGTACGCGTACAGGTATCGCTACAGGAATAAACTCGGCGATTACGTTCTGCTTCATGATCGCGGATACCCTCGTTTTCACGACGATGGTACGCTGGCTGGTTTTTTTGGTTTCTGCATAGATTGTTGCCTATTTCAAAGCAGTCAGCCAATTGACAAGATCAGCGAGCCGTACTCTGCTTTGCCTGTTGGGGTTGTAGTGTGGGACGCGAACCTGAAGGTTCATCAGTTGAATTCTGCTGCAGAAAAGCTGTTCGCGACCCATTCCTCGGCAGCCTCTGGCAAATGCCTGAGTCTTGTTTCGGGAATTAATCGCGAATCGTTACTGCGTTGCTTTGCAACACTGACAACGCTGGAACAAGGAGGGCGGCATTCATCAGTAGTGTTGCTGAGTGACATTCCGGGCAACGGGTTACGATCCTTTGAATGGCACAATTCCTTGTTTGGAGATCTGGAAAATGAGAGCCAACAGGTTGTTTCGGTAGTCATTGACACAACGGACCGAAAACTCCGCCTGCCCATTTCTTCAACAATCGAAGAGCAGTTTGACCTTGCAACAGCAAAGGTTAATTGCATGGTTTACGAATGGCGGCATGATTCCGGTATCGTGTCTCGATCACAAGGTCTTCTCAAGCTTGTCGGGTATTCGCCAGAGGACCTGGAGCCGACCATTGAGGCATGGGAACAGCTTATTCATCCCGAAGACGTTGAGTCATTTAAAGCCGCATTTTTGCAACAGATCCAAGCAGGTCGAAAACTCGTAGATTCTCATTACCGTGTCTTTCACCGTGATGGCAATATTCGATACATCTGGGACAGGGCTTCCATCAACTACGACGAAAAAGGGGAGCCGCAAAGGATTAGCGGATTCTCAACAGATGTTTCCGATTTGATGGTGGCTCAGCAGAGCCTAAAGCAAAGTGAGGAGCGATTTCGGGTTGCAACTGAGTCGATTGAAGGCATGGTTTACGAGTGTGACGTGAGTAACAACAACGTCATGAGATCTGTCGGGATCGAAAACATTACCGGATTCAAAGCTTTGGAAGTACCAATAAAGATGTCGTGGTGGGTTGCACGTATCCATCACGATGACCGCATGACTTACGATTTTACCTTCAAAGATGCCATTGCACACACTCTCGAAAGCGTGACTATTGACTATAGGCTGCATCACGTGACAAAGGGGTATATCGAAGTCCGCGATCGTTGTCGGATTCTCTACAGCCCGAATGGAAAACCGATTCAGATCATCGGATGCGTGTCGCCGATCGTTCATACTCAATCCGATGTAATCGGTCTTCCGGATTCCAATGAGGCTTGCATTTCGACGACTCCAGCGAAAGAAGTCCAATGCGGATTGCGAGTGCTTGTCGTTGACGACTATCCAAGTTCTGCAGACAGCCTGGGAAAACTGCTTCAGTTACTCGGCCATGAAGCTGACGTCACTTATGACGGGGGTGGGGCAATGCAACTGATAAACGAGAGGGAACACGATCTTGTTTTTCTGGATATTGGACTACCGAAAATAACCGGGTACGATGTCGCGAGGCAAATACGCACTTTGCGTCAAGACAACGTCATTATTGCGGCTTTGACTGGATGGGGTGACGCGCAGAGTCGATCACGTTCCACCGACGCAGGTTTCGACTACCATTTCACAAAACCGATTTCAGACACCGATCTCGACCACGTGCTGCAGGCTGCAATAACCAAAAAGGCTGTGCCTTAAACGATTCAGGAGACCAGCTTAAGGATGATTGCTTCAAACCGGAATTCAGCGATTGGTGAGTGATGCTGCCGAATCATGAGGCCGACACTTTTTGTCAGATCATGCAGATGTCGTCTGCGATGGCGTGGATCTCAGATGCGACAGGAAATCGCACTTGGTTTAACGCAAGCTGGCTCAAGTTCCGCGGATGCTCAAGCGATTCCGAAAAAGACTTTGGATGGCAGCGCGGCGTGCTCCCGACAAGCCGGAACCGTTTGCTCCACGTGATTTCCTCAGCCGCTGCGATAAAATCTTCGTATTGCGTTCGATACGAACTTTTGGGTCAGGATGGGACATACCGAAACATCAACGAGCAAGCGATTCCGCTGATGGACGACGCCGGGCGGCTTGTCGGGTACGCGGGCACATGCTTTGCGACGTTGAATCGATCCGCAACTGATCGAACCGAGTCGAAAGAGCTGTGTGCTCTCAAAGAGCTGTGTGGTCTCGAAGAAGGTTGGCACGAAGGTGTCTGGTGTATTGATTTGAATGGCAGGACAACCTACGTCAATTCTGCACTTGCTGACATGCTTGGATATACAGAACAGGACATGATCGGCAGTTCGTTTCTGGATTACATCGACGAAGAATTGCATTCCTCGGCTTTGGAACAATTATCCCAACGACAAACAGGGAATTACTTCTCACACGAGTTTCAATTCCGAAAACGTAACGAACAGTCTCTTTGGACAATCGTAACTCCCAGCCCACTGCTCAGCGCTGAGTCGACCGTCATCGGCATTAAGGCAACAGTCATGGATATTACGAGTCGCGTAAAGACAGAGCAACGACTGCGGGAAGAGGATCTGCGGAAAAACGAATTCATTTCAATGCTCGCACACGAACTCAGAAATCCGTTAGCTCCAGTTCGACATGCGTTGAGAATTATTCGCTTGCAACCACGGTTGAGCCCGCAAATTGACGAGGCGCGAGAAATTATCGATCGCGAAACACAAAAAATGTCTCGCTATCTCGACGATCTTTTGGACATCGCCCGTATTTCCAGCGGGCGGATGGAGCTTCGGCTTGAACTGAGCGATTTGACAATCTGCGTCCGACGCGCGGTTGAAAGCGTCCGTAATGATCTTATCGCTCATTCACACGTTCTCGAGGTCACTGGATGCGATCAAGCGATTTTCCTCCGGATCGACCCTCTCCGTATCGAACAAGTACTCATCAATCTCCTGACTAATGCGATAAAATATACAAACTTTCACGGTCACATTCGAATTTCCGTGGAGAGGGATAATGAATGGATTGCCGTTAAAGTCAGTGACACGGGCATGGGAATCGCCCCCGAATTTATGCCATACCTGTTCGACATGTATTCTCGTGCCCAGCATGTTTTGTCGGCAGGTATTACGGGGGCAGGAGTAGGATTAACATTAGCGAGGAATCTCATTGAACTTCATGGAGGAACAATTGAAGTACGCAGCGCTGGCCTTGGACAGGGTAGTGTCTTTATTTTTCAACTCCCTATGGATTTGAGTGGGACAGTTGCAGCGGCATCGCCCACTGGCGGTGATTCTAAAAGCACAAAGCCATTGGGGCTTGGGGCCGATTAATGGTATACACCTTCGGTGCTGAAATTGTTGCTGACGAAAAGCAGCAAGTTAAAGAACGTGAGCTTGCGGAAGAAGATGTCTTCCCACGTCTTTACGTGGCGTTCTGTTCCGACAATTGTCAGGCATTAGCAGACGAGTTTTTCGTAATCCGCATATCAATCCAAAACCGATTTCGATCGACCAATTCGCCGGGAAAAGAAGTTTTCCGGAATCGAATCGCACCAACCAGGAAGACTTTCATGGATTGTTCAAATTGCGGAAATTGGCTCACGCGTTGAATTCGGTTTAAACCGGCGGCTTTTACACTTCAATTTTCTTCGCTGTGGAGTTTCTCGTTGACCGCCTCTGAACTGAAGGCGGTGCCTCAGCTATCAAATCTTGACACGCTCAGCCCTTTCGTCCGACGTGACCCAGAGTTCGCTACCTGCGGGCTGTTAAGGCTTACGAAATCCATTTGAGCGCAAGGCACCTCTTTTCGGCTCCTGCACAGTCGAATCTCTGTGTGCGCGATTACGCAAATTCCCTGCACTCGCGCAAACATACTTTCGAGCGACTGATTAAGAGTCACGAAATTTGTTGAAGGACGCATTTTTAATGGTCTTCAGTGACGGTAACGACGCGTTCGCAATCATTGTGGGCTGGTTCGATTGGAATGCTGCCCCGTGTTGATTGAACTTCGTACACAAAGCTGCCAACCAAGGGGGGGCGAAGCGTGACAGTCCTAAACGGCACCTTCAGTCAATGAAAATGGTAGGCGTCCTAAAGAAAAACCACTGCCGGCGTGTTATCGCCGGCAGTGGGTCGAGCAGCGTTCAATTGCCCGACCGACTCATCCTGACGTTGCGCGAGGAACTCGAAGCCAAGAGGAAGAAGCTATCAAGCCCGTCGACGAAATCGACCGGTCGAGTCATTTTTCAGTTGCTTTGCAAACCGCGTATCTTGCGGTCTGCTCGGAACATGTTGGGTATCGTGCTTCCTGGTTCGACGCGGTAGACACCACGGTACTGGGGTGTTCCGCCGTACGGCCGTGGAGACACCTGCGGTGCTGTAGCACCGCCACC